>WSZX01000006.1 GCA_013139935.1 Ardenticatenales bacterium | reverse complement strand
GGACGCCGGCGAGGACCCCTATCCCCCGACCGCCTGCGGGTTCAGCCACGCCGGCCGATGTGGCCACCGGCACCTCGGGGCCGGCAACCCAGGATGAGACACCTACCCTGTCGCCGATCATCGTTGGGCATGAGGTCATCATAGTTGGAACCGGCGGGCTGGGCGTGAGCGTGCGAGCAGATCCGGGCAAGGGGTCTGACCGGCTATTCATTGTCCTGGACGGCGAACGGCTGCAGGTCATTGGGGGACCGGAGGAGGCTGATGGCCTCCAGTGGTGGCATCTCCGGGCGCCAAGTGGGGAAGAAGGCTGGGGGGTGGAACACTATCTGCAAGGAGTAGCGGTTCCGTGATCAACCGAGCTGCTCCTTCACCGCCTCGGCTACCAGCAAAGGAATGCCCGGCACCGCCGCGATCTCATCGACCGTCGCCTGCCGCAGTTTCTGCAGGGTGCCAAACGACTGGAGCAGGGCGGTTCGCCGTTTGGGGCCTACGCCGGGCACCGTGTCCAGAACCGATGCAATCCCCGCCTTTCGGCGTCGTATGCGGTGGTGGGTGATGGCAAAGCGGTGCGCTTCGTCTCGCACTCGCTGCACCAGGTACAACCCCTGAGAACGGCGTGGGAGCAACACGGAATCCGCCCGGCCGGGCAGGAACAGCTCTTCCCGCTGCTTTGCCAGTCCCGCCACTGGCACCCGATCAAAGAGGCCAAACTCTTCCAGTACTTTGACCGCTACGCCCAGTTGTCCCTTGCCACCGTCCACGAGCATCAAATCTGGCAGGACGGCCCAGGCAGCATTGCTGCCCGCCGCGCCGGTAGAGTCCTGCGCTTTCTGCCATCGCTTGAACCGGCGATTCAGCACCTGTCGCATCGATTCCAGATCATCCGGCAGATTCATGCCGCGCAGGTTGAACCGGCGATAGTACTTTTTGCGCGGCACGCCCTGCACAAACACAACCATGCTGCCGGTCGTAGCGGTCCCCTGGGTGGTGCTGATGTCATAGCACTCGATCCGCGCCGGTGGTTCGGGCAGTTCCAGCGCCGCCTGCAGTTCGGCCAGTGCCTCCACATGACGGCTGCGGTCGGACTCCCATTGGGCGCGGAGCATCGATAACGTCTCGGTGGCGTTCTCGGCCGCCATCTTGACGATGGCTCGTTTCTTTCCCCGGCGGGGTACCCTCAGGGCCACCTTCGTCCCCCGTTTCTGGGCCAGCCATTGTTCGATCACCTTGGCCTCGGCCACCTGTTCTGGCAACAGTACCTCCGGCGGCACGTAAGCCGCTTCGTCGTAGAATTGCTTGACGAATTCGGTCATGATTGCCTGGGCTCTTTCATCTTCGGTTCCGTCCAACACAAAATGTTCCCGGCCGATCAGTTTGCCCCCGCGGATGAAAAAAACCTGAGCGCACGCATCGTTGTCCTGGCGGGCGAAAGCAATCACGTCTTGATCCGTTCCGGCAAGAGAGACCACCTTCTGCTTTTCCACCACCCGCGTGACGGCCGCCAACTGATCCCGGATCTGGCCGGCCGTTTCAAAGTCCAACTTTTCGGCCGCTGCCATCATTTCGGTCCGCAGGCCACAAGTGACCTCCTCGCTCCGCCCATCGAGGAAGTCCATCAGTCTTTGGACCGTTGCTCTGTACTTTTTTCGGCCCACTGCGCCTATGCAGGGGCCGCCACACAGCTTGATGTCATAGTAGAGGCAGGCTCGTTCGTCCTTCCCAGAGATCTCGCGGTTGCAGGTGAGATGCGGGAACATCTTGCGCAGCAGATCGAGCGTCTGGTGGAGGGCCCAGGCCGAAGCGTACGGGCCAAAGTAGCGCGAACCATCCTTGACCATTCGGCGCGTGACGGTGATCCTTGGAAAGTCATCTGCCCAGTGGATCTTGAGATAGGGGTAGCGCTTGTCATCTTTGAGCCGGATGTTGTATTTGGGCCGATGCCGCTTGATCAGGGTCATTTCCAGGATCAGGGCTTCCAGTTCCGAGTCGGTGATAATGAACTGGATGTCCTCGGCCTCGTACATTAGCCGCAACACCTTGCGATGGGTCACCGACTCGTGGAAGTAGGAGCGTACCCGGTTTCGCAGGTTGACTGTCTTGCCTACATAGATGACTTTTTCGCGGCCGTCCTTCATCAGATAGACGCCCGGCCGGGTGGGCAGGTTCTTGAGGGATTCCCGCAGCGAGTCAGGTACTGGCATGGGAACGATTCTAGCAGATCGGATGGCGAGCGTCGAGGTTGTGAAACGGGGGGCCCGCCTTTACAGCACGAATAACAGCAACTGAGCGAATTCCACGAAAACCCACTTTTCTATTCGTGTGATTCCTGATTCTCTTTGGGCGATTTGTTTCCGGACCGGCAGGTTGACGGCAACGGGCGGCCGATCCCGACAATTGTTTTTCCGGTAATTGTCTTTCGGCAAGATTTCTGATTCAATTATCATCCCGGTTTCAGGGGCGTGGCATGGCACCTTTGGCGGTGAACGACGGTCGTGGTTCGCGGCGCGGCGGGGTCGGCGTGGGGGGAGGCGAGGAGAGGTTGAGTGGAGGACTCGGCCGCGAATTCATTCGCGGCCGGGAGTTCGGAAACACGGTCCATCGTGTTGGGGTTCGTGTGGGTTGATGGGGAAAGCGGGCGGGCGACGGGGTTTCGGAGGACGGCCGGGGCGTAGGAGGGATCCCACCAATCAATTGTTTCAATTGCGACTTTTGATTCAATTATCATTTCGGTTTCAGAGGGGTGGCATGGCACCTTTGGCGGTGAACGGCGAGTGGGATGGGGGTTGAGAAATCCGATTTCTGTCAGGAATCGGATTTCTCGATCCCACCCATCCATTGTCTGCAATGCGATGTGATTCATTGGCGTCATGTGTATGATCCGGCAACCGGTGACCGCGGGCATGGCTCCTATTATAGCACGAAAGTTCTATCTGTGGCAAGGTCCACGAGATGATGGCGCGGAGCGTGTGCAAAGTCGTTGAACTGGCATGAAACACTTTGTTTTTGGCAACAGATCCACCATCTAGCTGCCAGGGAGGCCACAATGGATTGTCAATACCGCGGGCGAGAAAGGCGTGATATTTGACGTGAACAGCGTGTACGCACGGTTCAAGGGCCTAAGCGATCAACGGTCGCGCCGTGGTATCCGCTATCCGCTACCTGCAACATGGACATGGATTCTATTGGCCGAGCTTGCCGGTGGGGACCCTGTGAGGGACTGGCACGTGACTTGAATTCGTGCCGAGGCATTGGCTCAGCCGATGGGACTGGCTTGAGCCGGCATACCTGACACGCGGGTTGCACTTGTTAAGGAATAACTTCCCGTTTTGCATGGTGATTCACGGGTAGAGCGGTCACAAAAGGACCAAGTTGCTTCTGAACAAGTACTTTGCACACGCCCTGAAAGCTCGGCGTCCACAATTGACGGCGGATCCACTCGATGCTATGATGGTGTTTGGGAGGCGCGACGGTGAAGACAGATGAGGCGTTGAGGGCGGCGGTGGGTGAGGCGTTGGTCGCGGCCGGACTGACCGTCGGACTGGCGGAATCCTGCACTGGTGGGCTGATTTGCAGCCAGATGACGGATCTGCCGGGCAGTTCCACCTATCTGCTGGGCGCCATAGTGGCCTATTCGCACCAAGCGCGGGAACAGCACCTGGGGGTACGCGGCGAGACATTGATGGCGTTCGGCGCAGTCAGTGAGGAGGTGGCGCTGGAGATGGCTCGCGGCGCTCGACGGGCGTTTCATTCGGACCTCGGTGTCGCCGTCACCGGAATAGCGGGGCCGGGGGGAGGGACACGGGAAAAGCCGGTGGGACTTGCCTACATAGCCCTCTCGGCCGCTGACGCCGAGGTGTGTGAGCGGCACGTGTGGCAGGGAGGCAGCCGGGTTGAGAACAGGTACCGTTCGGCCGGCGCCGCGTTTCGGCTCATTTCGTCCTATTTGAATCGACCGGATTGATGCGACGAGTAGATCTGCCCACCGCCGTTGAGGTCCGCTTTGACCGGGATGGAGGCGTCCGCGTGCAGAGCTTTGCCTGGCGACAAATGCAGTTGTTGGTGGTCGCCGCGGGCCGCACCTGGTTGGACGATGCCGGCCGCCACTTGCTGGTCATGGTGACCGGCGATAGGATCTACGAGCTTCTTCTGCGGCGGTCTGATCTGAGGTGGCGGGTCGTGGGAACCCCGGACTGCGAGGGCCTGGCCTGACTCGCGCCCAGAGCCGGGGGTCAGCCAGCTACCTATCCTGCAGATAGTAGGTCATATGCTGCAAGTGGGTAACAGGGTCGGTGTACTGGACCATCACGTCGTCGGGAACGCTCAAGGCAATCGGAGAGTAGTTCAGGATCGCCTTGACGCCTGCCTCGACCAGTTGATGCGCGACGCGCCGGGCTGAAGGCGGCGGGACCGCGATGATGGCCAGTCTGATCCCCCGCTGCTGAATCTCGTCTCGCATCCGTTGATTGTTCTGAATGATCACGTTGCCGATGCGCGTGCCAACCTTCTCTGGGTCGTGATCAAAGGCTGCCACAATCCGGTACCCGCGACGCGCCATGCCCTGATTGTGGAGCAGTGCATTGCCCAGGTGACCGGCGCCTACCAGCACCACGTCCCATACCAGGTCCGCATGCAGTATACGCCGCAACTGCCTGTTCAGGTGTGCGACATGGTAGCCGGTGCCTTGTTTGCCAAACTCTCCGAAATGGGACAGGTCTTTCCGGATCTGAGCAGCGCTGGAGCCCAGTATGGCGGCCAGTTCTTTGGAGGAAGTGATCTGCTGGCCATTCGACTCGAGGTGGCCCAGCGCTCTCAGATAGAGGGGAAGACGGGAAACGGCAATGTCTGGAATGTCACGGGTCACCCGTCTCTCTCCTGCTGCCACGAGCCCCGCCAGAATAACTCCAGTGCGGCTCATCAGGCCAATAATCGTGAAACCAAAAAACACCCGACCAGCGGGCGTTCCGGGCGCTACATAAAGAGAGGCGACGACCGGATTTGAACCGGTGATGAGGGTTTTGCAGACCCCTGCCTTGCCACTTGGCTACGTCGCCCTAGAAAGAGGGCCGGCCTCCGGCCGGCCCAGAGCGGGCGACGGGATTCGAACCCGTGACCTTCTCCTTGGCAAGGAGACATTCTACCACTGAACCACGCCCGCTCGACATGCGGTATTATACCAACTACCGGTTTGTGGTCAAGGCACAGCACCCAGACGGAGTGTGTAGAAAAAACAAGCGAGGCGCCACCCC
>WSZX01000386.1 GCA_013139935.1 Ardenticatenales bacterium | reverse complement strand
CTGCAGCATGCTGTTGCAGCGCAGGCATCTCCGAAAGGGAGCAACCGCTCCAAATAGATCGTAGCGCTGCAACACCTCCACCAATTGCTTCTTGGGGCTCGTCTCTCGCACCCAACGTCCATTGACCACCTCACTTCGCTTCAACAAGCCACGGTCGCGAGTGAGCAGAATCCTGTCCTCACAGTTGGAGATCCGAGCCAGTTCCGCGTCGTCCAAGTCATTCCGGTAACGGATATCGAAACCCATCATGCGCAGGTAGGCCGCCAGCCGTCCCAGGTGGCCGTCCAGGACAAAACGGAACTCGCTCAACGGCCGAGATTGGACGCGGGTCACAGAGGAGATATCGATCGATTTGAAGGGAGGATAGATGCTAATCGAATCACCGTTCCGCACCAGGTAGCTCAGGCCCACTGACCGGCCGCCTGCCAGAATCAGCTCGACTTCCGGATGTGGCACGCCCAGGGCCTCGATAAGATGCTTCACCGATTGGCCCTGGTCAAAGGTGCAGGCGATGATCTGGTGCCGCGCCCTTGCCGGGAGAAGATCATTCAGTTCCGCATAGAATCGAAAAGTTGCCTGGTTCATGGTGGACAACAACGCGAACATGGCCGTTTCTGGCCCCGACGTGAATAGCCAAGGCTTCTGCCATGTTGATGACAGTCCATCAGCACCACCGCGCTGGCAGAGGCACCGCCCACCTGCCCGCCAACATCGTCACCAGCACAACTCGGTCATCTTTCATGATCATATGGCAGGAACGTACGGGATGGGGCGCTCCGCTCAGATGGCGTGACTGAGTTTGCCCGCCCGCCTCCACCTGAGTTTCAGGGCGGGCAGGCCTGCTGCTGGTCACACCCTCTGCCCCCGGCAACCATTGACAGCCGTGAGAAGCATGGGGCAGGAATCGCGACCTCACTCCGCCGGCACTTGCTCAATGCCCCACAGCCAGACGCGCCCGTTCTCCCCACCGATAGCGAGCATCCAGCCGGGCTCTTCGGGGCAAGCATCACAGGTGGGGCTGAACGCCAAGGAACGAGCGCGAGTCACATCCGGCGGAATGGTCGCCTGCAGATGATGTTCGGCCAATTCCCAGATCCAGACAGCGCCGCTGCGCGCCAACGCAGCCAGCAGGATACCGTCAGCGCTGACTGCCAGGCGATCCACCGTGCCAACTGCCGCAGCCGGTTCCAGAACCAGCCCCGCACCGGTGGCCACATCCCACACCCAAACGCCCTGCATATTGGCAGTGACCAGCCGGCCATCCAGAGTGTAGACCACATCGTGCACCGGGTCCGGGTCGCGAGCAAACACCTCGCCAGGGTTGCCATCTACCGGGGAAATAACAATCCACCCATTGAGATCGGCCGAGGCGAACTGAGAGCCATCAGGGCTAAAGCTCAGTCCGGAAACCCGGGTGAGATGGCTGTTGTCAAACCTGAAACTCCGTTCACCAGTGTTGGCATTCCACAGACTCACCACGCCGCCGGCGTTGCCAGAGGCGATCCAATCCTCGCCCGGGCTGATGTCGAGCGCAGTTAGCTTGCCCAGCGTTCCGTCACCGAGAACAGCCAACTGCTCGCCAGAAGACACGTCCCACCTCAATAGCATGCCGTCATCTGCCGCCGACATTAGCCAGCTTCCATCAGGGGCAAAGGCGACCTGGTTGACCTGCAAAGTGTGACCTTCAAGAATGTGCTGAAGAACCCCGGTGACAGCATCGATCAGCCGCACGACCCCGTCTCGGCCGGCGATGGCCAAAGTAGCTCCATCTGGATCAAAGTCCAGATCTGTGCAGTCGCTGCCCATGCCGGACAGCGTAGCTATCCGCCAAGTAGATTCAGGTTCCTCGTTAATCTCTGGCTGAGGCGTCGGCGACAGAGTAGGGGTCGCCGTTTCGGGCGGGACCGTGGCAGTCGGCAAGGGGGAGAGTTGATCAGGAGTGGGGACCCCCGTGAGTGCCGATGTGTGCACGGCCGCCGGTTCCGTGGCCGTTTCCCCCAGTCCGCCTATCATGGTCATGACCGTGCTTGAGATCACAACGCCTCCCAGCGCAGCGGCCAGGACCAGGCACACAATCAGCAGGATGAGAAAAGGACGCTTGATTCCCTCTAGCATGTGACCTCACATCTTCCTCATACCACAGGATGATTGGCCACAGGATACCATAACGGCCGGCGCCACGCAAATATGACGCAACCCGCCAGAATCCGCGACGCCCTGATGACGCAGACAGGAAACGCTTGTCAGCCCATTCCGGCCCCCTACCACTGGAAACGGAGACGACCCTCTGACCGCTCGCCCCGGGCCAGTCGGGCCGGGCAGCAGCCCCTCTATTGCGCTCTAGCTCCTCAGACTGCGCTCCCCCCGTACCGGCAGCTATTTTCGCCGCACGCGCTTCCGAACGCGCAGGGCGCGAGTGTACAGGGGCAACAAGATCGGCGTGACCGTCTCGGTCACCCGGCCGGCCGCATTGTTGGCGACTCTCATGAACTGCTCCAGCGAGATCCAGCGTTGAGTGGAGAGTTCAGGGGCCGGTTCCGTTATCCCCAGCTTGACCACCGTGGCAGCCCAGG
>WSZX01000031.1 GCA_013139935.1 Ardenticatenales bacterium | reverse complement strand
TAAATACCATCGTTCTCAACAGCAACCACGTAGAGGTCATACCGGCCATCCTCCGACAACTGGGTGGCGACCGACCACTGGCCGCTGTCGCCATCGTAGCTCATTGGGAGTTTGCTCAACTGCTGCCCATAAGCGTCCGCCCGGCGGTGGGCCAGGTACATCGTCGAACTGGTGGCGTCGCCCGGGCCGTAGTCATTGGTGGCTACCACAGTGACCGCTCCGTCCGTGCCGGCGGAGAAATCGACCAGGGTGATATTAAAGGCGTCGTCGGTGGGGACGGTGCCGGTATAGACCAGGCCGTCTTCCACCACCCAGTGCGAGTTCGCGCCCTGGTCAAAGTCGAAATCGCTGCCACCGTTATGGAACTCGAGGCCGTCCGTGTCAGACAGGATCAACAGGTCCTGGTCCTCGGCCAGGTGCAGGTAGGTGTAATAACTTGAATAACCGGCCTCAAAGTATCCCTCCCGCAGTCGGAAGGCAAAGACGGGCGAGACGATATTGCCATCGCCAACCTCGGTATAGCCATAGTCGGAAGTCAGCAGCGGGTTCCAGAAATCCTCGCCCGCCGAACCATCGTCGCCGTCGAAACGGTACTCATCATAGCAGTTATCATAACTATCGCCGAAAAAGTTGAGGTACAGGTCGTCGACTGGCTCCCAGAAAAAGCTGTCCATCTCCATCACCGGTCCCAGGAAATGGGCGTACTCGATGTAATCTTCGTCGTTGTACCAGTAGAAATCGCCGCCCAGTTGCATCTCCCAAAAGTTATAGTCCTCGTACTCATAGTTGTCGAACTCCCAGGCTCTATCGTAGCCCTGGCCGTCGATCTTGATCAGCGGCGGAAGGTTCCACTTGGCCGGGTTGCGCGCCTTGAACCACAACATAGGATCGTCCTGCAGCGAGACCAGTTCGGGCAGTTCGTCATTCAGGCTGTAGCCCTCATAGTCATCGACGTAGAACTGCCCGGTGACCTCCATGCGCCACCAACTGATCTCGGTGTCGATGGACTCGACCCGGTCGCCGGCGTACAGTTCCTGGATCATGACGTCGGCATAGCCCTCGCAGACGGTCGAGAAGACGACCTCGTTGGCGACGATCTTGTTGAAAGCGCTGCCAATCTCGGACCTGCAGGTGGTCGCAATGTGCAGTGTTCCGTTGTTTTCAACTGTACCGTAAAAGACCTCCGCCAGCTCGCGCGGCGTACCGCTGTGATCGGGATTGCCCAGCTCGCCGATCACGGCGTTGGGGACCATGGCGTGGAGGCCGATGATCTTGACTGCGTCGCCCGCGGGCGGGTTGGCCATATCAAAGGTGAACGGCGCCGTGTCGGCACTCTCTACGATAAAGATGTCATAGGGCGTGTAGCCCAGGTCGCCGTCCAGGTAAATGGTCCCCGGGCTGGTCGCATAGGACGCGGCGTGTACGGCAAGGTCGATATCATAGTGGACCTCGATCACATCCTGGTACGTTTCGCCGTTATAGCTCGTCTCCAGGTTTGCGGTCTCTCCCGGCTCAAAGCAGAACTCGCTTCCAACGCCGGCCGGAGAGCCGTTGACCTGCAAAGCGCTCCCCGGATCGAGCGACTCGACGTACAGGAACAGATCGATGGAAAACGACACGCTGTGCTGGTTGTTCCCCGGGAGCTCGTCCGGGCTGGCCGAGCCGATTTCGGCCGTGTTGACCAGCCGGGTGCAGGGCGTCATGGGCAGATCGCCGGTGATGGTGATCACCCCGGCCGCGCCGGGCGCCAGGTCGGGCACGTCCCAGACGTAGGGCTGGCCCAAGCGGGGGGTGATGACCGGGCCACTGCTGGTGACATCCAGGTTGGTGATGCCGGCCGGGATGACGTCGGTGATCACCACGCCGGAAGCTGTCAGTATGCCTTGGTTGCCGTATTCCAGCGTAAAGGTGACCGGATCGCCGGGATCGCTGGTCCACAAGGGCTCGACGCTCTGGGTGATCTGCACGTCGGCAAGGCGACTGTAGCGATAGGCGTAGTTTTGATAAAGTTGGTTGCCCACCGCGGCGTCCAGGTCGCCGTCGCCATCCAGATCGCCCAGCGCCACGGCACGGGTGGCATCGTCGCCCGGGCCAAAGAGTTTGCCGGTGGGGCTTAAGCTCCCGTCGCCGTTGTTCAGATAGGCATAGTTTTGCTGGTTATAGTTGCCCGACGCGTCATCCAGGTCGCCGTCGCCGTCCAAGTCGCCCAACACCACGGCATAGGTGGCGTCGGCGGCGGGACCAAAGGAGTTGCCGGTGGGGCTAAAGCTGCCGTCGCTGTTGTTCAGATAGGCATAGTTCTGCCCACCATAGTTGCCCACAGCGATATCCAGGTCGCCGTCGCCGTCCAGGTCGCCCAGCGCCAGGGCACGGGTTGGATCGCCGCCCGGACCAAAGGCGTTGCCCGTGGGGCTAAGGCTGCCGTCGCCGCCGTTTAGATAAGCATAGTTCTGCCCATTATAGTTGCCGACAGCGATATCCAGATCGCCATCGCCGTCCAGGTCGCCTAGCGCCAGAGCGCGGGTTGGATCGTTGCTCGGACCAAAGGGGTTGCCCGTAGAGGCAAAGCTGCCGTCGCCGTCGTTCAGGTAGACCCGGCTCTGCTGGCCGTCATTGGCCACGACTGCGTCCAGGTCGCCGTCGCCGTCCATGTCGCCCAGCGCGATGGCGCGGGTCTTATCGACGCCGGTACCAAAGAGGTTGCCGGTGGAATCAAAGCGGCCGTAGCCGTTGTTCAGGTAGGTGTAGTTCTTGCTTTCCCAGTTGCCCACGGCAATATCCAGATCGCCGTCGCCATCCAGATCGCCCAGCGCCAGGGCAAGCGTTTGATCGTTACCGGGGCCAAAGGGACTGTTCGAAGGCGGAAAATCCCCGGAGCCGCTATGGACTGCGGTGCGGAACTGCCACACGGTGGGGTCAGACGGCGCCGTGCCGGTGATATTCAGCGTGCCGGTGGTG
>WSZX01000239.1 GCA_013139935.1 Ardenticatenales bacterium | reverse complement strand
ACATGATGCGGGCCGGCGCGCCGATTCCAATCATCGGCAAGTCAAGCCTGATCTGTGTCTCCAACAGGGGATGGCTGTGGTAGATGCTGTTGTAAAAGAACCAACGGCCGAGGTCCCTATCCTTGGGCGAGATCCGCTGCTCGGTTCGCTTTCTGGCGCCGGCCGCCCTGCGCCCAGGGGACAGGTCCAGGTCTTTCTCACTAAGAAAAGTGAGTATGGCGTGCACGATCATCTCGTTGATGTGATCCCATATCTCCTGTCGCAGGTCATCGGGCTCAAGGAATTGATTATGGTCCAAGATCTCCAACGCCGCTTCAGAAGCCTTGGCATCCCACAGGTCGTACCTGCCCTCGACATGCATCAGGTCTGTGGGGGTCAGCCCCGATCTACCCAGGATCTCCTGCCGGAACAGTTCGCGGGCGCCCAACTGCCCCACATGCAACAGCTTGAGATGCTTGAGGATGTCAGGCATCGGTCGAGGCCCGTCTTGCAGGTAATCGATCAGTTCTCTTGCGCGTGGCGCTTGGATGATCCCGTCGCGTGATGGTTCTCGCAGCAGAAACCAATACTCTAGCCAATCCGGCGTTGCCTGCGCCCACTGACGCTGGCGGAGAGCCTGAAGCTGCTTCCCCACCACCGGGAATTCCCAGGCCAGATGAGCCAGCGGAGTAACTCGCTCGGGGCCAACAGCAATCTGTTTTTCGCGGTTCAAGGTGATGTGACTGTCCCCGCCGAGGGCGATGGAGAATAGATTGGCCGCACCGACGGCTGTCTTGTAATCACCAACAGTGGCGCCTTTGTCACTGATGGTCACCTGCCCATCCTGAATGAGGGCAATGTCAGTAGTTGTACCGCCAACGTCTACCACTAGCATGTTGTCCAGTCCGGTAAGAAAGCGGCCGCCGATGGCGCTGGCGGCCGGGCCGGAATGGATCGTCTCTACCGGGATGCGAGCGGCAAGCTCGTCGCTCATCAAGGTGCCATCCCCCCGCACCACCATCAGCGGCGCGTCAATCTGGCGGCGCTCCATAGCCCGCCGCACGGCGATGATGAAATCCTGCAACACAGTCAGCAGTGACGCGTTGAGCGCGGCCGTGGTGGCGCGCTCTACGGATCCCAACTTTGTGGAAAGCTGGTGTCCCAACACGACGGGCAGGTCGGAAATGCTGGAGATCGCCTGGCGAACCCGGTTCTCATGTTCCGGGTTGAGTGGGCTAAAGTAGCTAGAGACGGCGATAGCGTCAACCATGTCTCTGAGTTCATTGACTTTGGCCAGGATACCCGGCAGGTCCAAGTCAGCCTTTTGCCGGCCGTACAGGTCATGTCCGCCCTCAAAGTAGTGGAAATGCGGGGTAGCAAAGCGCCCCTCCATCTTGAAGGATGAAATCAGCTCTGGGTCGTAGCCAATCAGCAATAGTGCAACACGCTTGCCCTTGCCCTCCGCGATGGCGTTGGTAGCCAGCGTAGTGGAGATGGAAACCATCCTGATGGCCGATGGGTCCTCAATCTGAATGCCATCGATGACCTTCTCGATGCCGATGGATAGATCGCGTTTCGTGGTCAGGCTCTTGTGAAAAGCCAGCACTCGGCGCGAGTGATAGTCCAACAGCACGCCGTCGGTGTAGGTGCCGCCGGTGTCTATGCCGAGCACCAGGGCGGGTTGGGGAGCGGTGACCACCGCGTTTCCCTCCTGGAATTGGACGTGGGATGAATCACGACAGACGAATGGCTGCTCCTCCATGCTTTGTCTCTCGTCCTTTGTCGCGTGCAAGGTACTTGTTAACAAACAACCTGGCTTTTGCGGACGCAGGGTGCACCTGATTCCGCATTCAAAGCGGGAAGTTATTCCTTAACAAGTGCAAAGTACTTGTTCACAAACAACTTGGCTTTTGCGGACGCAGAGCGCACCTGATTCCGCATTCAAAGCCGGAAGCTGTTCCTTGACAAGTGCAAAGATGGGATAGAGGCGCCTATACAAACATCTGAAGGTCTAACTCTTCATCCTTGTGACGATCATCGGCCAGTTCGCAGATGCGACGCAGCTCCTGGTACATCTCCTCGTCCAGCAGGGGCTCTGTCTCGGCTTCCAGGATTCCTATCATGCGCTCGTGGACGCGCTCCTGGTAGGTCTTGCTCCCTCCCAGTTCCCAGTTCTCCCACACCTGCCGGTCAGAGATCGTGGGCCGCCAGATTTCGGTCTTGAAGCGGTCGAAGGTGTGATCGTGGGCCAGGAAATGGCCGCCGGGACCCACCTCGTCCATCACCTCCAGCGCCAGGGTCTCATCCGTGACCGGAATGCCGCGCAGGATGCGCTTGGTGCGGTCGATGATCTCGTCCGAGGCGACCAGCAACTCGGGGCAACTGGTGAGACCTTGCTCGATGTATCCTACGTCGTGGATCATGTTGCCGCCGATGAGCCCCGCTGTGGCGATATTGATGGATGCTTCCATCAGCGCCTGCTCGTCAAAACACTTGGTGTCGGAGCAGCCGGCCGTCTCGTACTCTGGTACCCGCAGCCACTTGGTGATGTCGGTGTAAGCGGCGCTGAGCAGCGCCATCTCGGGCGAGCCGTAACAGTAGACGGCCGTCCTCATATCCATGTTGGACATCAGGCCGCCGATGATGACCTGCGCGCCTGGTTTGCGCAACTGGCTGAGGACGATGCCAAAGAGGCTCTCGGTGAGGGCCTGCACGGCGGTACCCGCCAGGGTCGTGGGCGCTGTGGCGCCAGCCAGGGGGCAGGGGGTGTAGACCATGGGGATACCATTGTCGGCACAGAAGAGGAGCTTCTGGACTACTTCCTCGGAATGGCTCAAAGGAGAGACTGGCTCGATGTAGAGGGAAAAGGCCGGAGCCTTTTTCCATTCTTCCTTGCCGCCCAGCCGGATATAGGCCATCTCGAGCTGATCCTTGACGCCCTCAATGTCCACGGCCGTGATGTTGATCGGTTTGTTGGTTCCCTCCAACATGGCCAGGTATTGCCAGCGGTCGTAGGTTCCCACGGCTGTGTCTTGGGTGATGCCTAGGGACATGAAAAAGTCGATATTGGGCAGCGCCTCAGCCAGTTTGGCCATATTCTTGACATCCTGGTAGACCGCTCGCCGCCGTTTGCCTGTGTAGGGGTCGATGGTGAAGGGAGTATCGGAACCGGTCCCATAGTAGATCTGGTTCTTGAACAGTTCCATCACGTGCTTGCGCTTCCCATCCTTATACGGAGGGCCTACCACCGTGACCCGTTCGGGTAGGGTGGCCCGTGCTTTATCCACCATCCAGGATGGCATCTTGATCAGGCTGCTATCCTCGGTCGTGTCCTCGACGATGGCCCCACCAGAGTGAGCCAACTCGACACCCTCTTTCGCGTATACACGGACGCCCGTCTCCGCCAAGACATGCAGGGCCGCATAATAGATCGCTTCGATCTCATCTTCGGTCAGCACCTGGAATGTCGGCGTGGCGTTCACTTGATAGTTGGTTTTTCTCACTTGCATTGTCTGTTCTCCATCATCAACGGATGAATTGATCTTGGTGTATTGCGCCGCCGGGAGGGACGACCACAAAGTCGCGACCCGATGCTTGGCCAGGTTCCTCTCCCCGGGAAAGCGCCATGGCTATCTCGACCAACTGGCGCACATAGGCATCAGATCCTGCTCTTTCCTCGTAGCGCATCTCCCACCGCTCGCAAAAGCGGGCGACCTGTTGGGCCACCGGCCGGTATTTGACCAGGTCAGTCTGGGTATGGGTCACCAGCATCAGCCGTTCATAGTGCTGATATTGCATATCCATGATCCACATCGCCTCTTTTGGTCCATACTTTGGTAGATACTCTTCGTATTCGCTGAGGGGATGGCTACCTGATTCCAGCCACCCTTTGCTCAAGTAGTATGTGCCAGGCACGGCGGCAAACTCTTGCCGGTACGCGCTATAAGAGCCCAGCAGGAGGGCGATGCAGTCATCGGTTCGGGGGACGACCAGGGTATGCTTTCCTGCCTTGAGCCCCTCTAGTCCATTGCCACATAGCCCATAGCCCAGCATGATCAGGCTTGGCTCCTCGATCTCGTCGAGCGCATCCTGCAAAGCGCCAGCCATCTTGGATGGCACGCGGTGCAACCCATAATCCATAAAGGTGACCTGGCTCACAGAACGGCCGTTTTCGGGCAGCAAGCGCTCTAGCATATCCTCTAGCACCTGACATGCTATGACAACTATTGGCAACCTCTCCGCTGGAGGCATTATCAACTCTTACGCCGCGCCAACAAACTGCTTGGCCAATTCGGCGCCGGCCGGAGCGTTGGAGCCGTATCCATCAGCGCCAATACGTTTGGCAAACTCGGCATCCACCGGTGCGCCGCCAACCATGATCTTGACCTGATCACGCAACCCAGCCTCTTCGATCGCCTTGATGGTATACCCCATCGCGCGCATGGTGGTGGTCAGCATGGCCGACATGCCCACTATTTGTGGCTGATGTTCCTTGATCGCGTCGAGAAACTTTTCTGGAGCAGCGTTAAAGCCAAGGTCAATCACCTCAAAGCCAGCTCCCTCGCACATCATGTTGACCAGGTTTTTGCCAATGTCGTGCAGGTCGCCCTTCACGGTGCCCATCAAGATCTTGCCAAAGAGCTGCACCCCTTCCCTGATCAGTTCTGGGCGCAGCAACTCCATGCTGGCCCGCATTGCCTCGGCCGACATTAGCACCTCCGGTACAAACATATCACCAGCCTTGAAGCGGACACCTACTTCCCCCATCCCGACTAGTAAGGCGTTCTCCAGGATATCCTTTGCCGATACTTGTTTTCTCAACGCCCTTGCGACCAGTTTGGGGGCCTTTTCTTCGTCCCCTTCCAGGATGGCGGTTGAAATTCGTTCCAGTGATTCGCTCATTCCATTTCTCCTTGCGTGAACTCGAGGATCTACGAATAGGCGATGGTCTATTCCCAGATTCGTTCATTCATCCATGCACTACTTTTCTTTTACCCGCTCCTCGGCTTGGGCCAGGACTTTTTCAATGACCTTTTCCGTCTCTGGCTTGATGGGAGAAGGGCTATGGGTGGCGAGAATGTCTCGCACGCGGGCAACGGTCCGATCCTTCAATGTCAACCCGCCGGTCATCTCCCAGCTCTCGAAATCCTGCCGATCCAGCAGATTGGGATACCAGAATTCGGACTTGAAATGGCGGCGGGTGTGTTTTTCCTTCAGGTAATGACCGTTGGGGCCCACGTCGTGGATCACGTTCACAGCCAGTGTGTCGTCGTTGACATCGATGCCGCGGGTGATGCGCCGTGCGTAGCCAATCGCCTCGTCCATCGCGCACAACTGAAAGACAGAACCGGTCATGGCGCTTTCGGTATAGCCCACGTCGTGGCACAGGTCACCGCCGGAGAGGGCGGAAAAGAAGACGGACATCGAGCCTTCGATGACCGCCTGACCGTCAAAGCACTTGGAATCCGTGCAGCCACCTGTTTGCCAGAGCGGCAGACCGGCATAGTGGGCCAGTTCAGTGATACCGGCCATGAACAGCGGCAGTTCAGGCGCGCCGTAGGCCAGGATCATCGCGTTCATGTCCATTACAGAATAGACGCCGCCCATAAAGAAGGGCAAACCGGGCTGAAGCGCCTGGGCAACACACAAGCCCATCCAGGATTCGGCCGCACCCTGGGTGACGATGCCCGCGGCGGTCACCGGTCCCGTGCCACCGGCAATGGGGCAGGGGGTAAAGATCAGCGGGATTCGGTGTTTGGCCGCAAAGATCAGTTTTTCCAACGCCTCAAAGGTGCTGACCAGGGGCGAGAGGGGCTCGCAATAGTGGACATAGTTGGGGCGTTGCTCAAAGGCTCGCTGCCCGCCAGCTTCGGCAACAGCGATCTGGTGGATGCCGGCCGAGTCATGCTGGTCATAAGACCAGGCGACGATCGGTTTGCTGGTATTGGGGAACATGCTGGCAAATTCGTAAAGGGCGCCCAGATCGTGGTGCACGTCGCTGACTGTTCCCAGCGATTCGCAGAAATCTATATCGGGCAGCGCATCTACCACTCTGGCGACGATGGGGACGTCGCTCCTGACGTACGGCCGGCGATCCAGCGTCTCCACATCAATAAAGTTGGGGCAGGTAGGACCAGGCCCAAAGTGCGCCCGGCCGGGACCGATGCGGATGTCGTGTTTGGGGTTTCCATCTCGGGCATAGAGGGTAAAGCTGCGCGGCGCCATCCGGAGGGATTCTTTGACCAGGTAGGAGGGGATGCGCACCCGTTCGCCATCCACCCAGGCCCCTGCTTTCTCGAGTATGTCGCGGGCTTCTTCGTGCTTGACGTCGAGACCGGTGTGTTCTAACAAGTGGAGTACACCCCAGAACATCTCCTCCAACTGGTCGTCGGAAAGCATCTGGAAGCGCACGCCGGAGTTCATACGGTAGTTTGTCCTCATGGAGAGGCCTCCTTTCTCACAAATCGATGATCATTCATCTCTAGCTGACAAGCTGCTTGGCCAAATCGGCCGCCGACGCGGCGTTTGAGGCATAGCCGTCAGCGCCAATCTGATCGGCAAAGGCCTGGGTTACCGGCGCGCCACCGATCATCACCTTGACCTTGTCGCGCACGCCAGCCTCTTCCAGGGCCTTGATGGTACTTTCCATCGAGCGCATCGTGGTGGTCAAAAGTGCGGACATTCCCAGCACATCGGGGTCATGCTCTTTGACGGCCTCGAGAAAACCCTCTGGCGCAATATCCTTGCCCAGGTCCTTGACTACAAAGCCGGCCCCCTCGCACATCATGGCGACCAGGTTTTTGCCAATGTCGTGCAGGTCGCCCTTGACTGTGCCCAGCAAAACCTTACCCAGCATCTGCACGCCACTCTCGGCCAGCAACGGATTGAGAATCTCCATCGACATCTGCATGGCGCGAGCCGAGCGCAGCACCTCCGGCACAAACATGTTGCCTGCCTTGAACTCGACGCCGACATGATCCATCCCGGCCATTAGCCCTTTGTTGAGTATCTCCTCAGCGCCAAGTTCTTCGTCCAGGGCGTCCTCAGTCAGGTCGACGATTTCATCCAGGTCGCCCTCGATAATGGCGGTAGAGACTTGCTCTAGAATGTCACTCATGGTTATGTCTCCTTGTCAGAATAAGCGATTGTTGCTTTTGGATAGCGCAACAAATGGTCCGAGTTTTTCTTCCATACACCACTCCTTCGCCAAACTGGCCATCCGAATTTCCTGAATATCATTGTTCATCCACAAAGGCCCAAAGCTGCCGGGCAATAATCGGGTCCAGTGGCGGATCCTGGTGTTCGGCTACCAGCTTTTGCCAGCGCTGGCGAGCGCGGTGAGCTGCATCCGGCCGGCCGGCCGCCATCCAGCTCTCAATCCCATCCCGGCTGCTGACGGCCGGCTGCCAGAATTCCGTGCGACAGCGATCGAGAGTGTGCATCTCCATCATATAGTTTCCCCCGGGTCCCGCCTGGGCAATGACCGGGAAGGCCAAGGTCTCTTCATTTACGGGAATCCCTTTTAACCAGTGGCGCACCAAGCCGCAGATCTCGTCGTCCAGCACAAACTTTTCATAGGAAAAGGAGAGGTAGGAGCTGAGAATGCCGCCGGCTTGAAGTACAATATCAATCCCGCTTTGAAAAGTCGTCATCAGGCTAAACATGGACTCGTAACCAGCCTGGGCATCAGGCGTGTGTGAATCGGTCAACGCGCCACCGCTGCGGGATGGAAGACCATAGTAGCGGCATAGATCTGCATGGGCGCCGATCATCATGGAGAGTTCCGGGCCACCAATGATCAATCCGCCAGTCTTCATGTCCAGGTTGGTGGAGGTAGATCCGTACACGACGGGCGTACCGGGATTGATCAACTGTGTCAGGGTAATTCCAGCCAAGAGCTCCGCATTCTGATGCACCAGCACGCCGGCCAGGGTGATGGGGCCGGTAGAGCCGGCCATAGAGAGCGCCGCCACGATGACCGGCTGGCGATGATGAGCGTATACCATCAGCGCCTCCAGCATCTCGCTGCTATAGCCCAGAGGGCTGAGGCTGTTGATGAGGCCAATCGTGAGCGGCCGCTCCCCAACCTTTTCTCCAAAAAGGATGGACGCCATCTCCATGGTGTGCCTTGCTCCCGTGGACCCCTCGGCGCTGCCGATGAAGGGCTTGTCGGAATGGAGCATGTTAGCGTGGAGCATCTGCAAGTGGACTGTCTTGGGCGGCATATCAGCCGGCTCTGCCATCAGGTGTCCGCTCAAATCCTGATTGGGCAGAGCGTGGGCCAGCTTGGCCAGTTTATGGTAGTCGTCCATGGTCGCCGGCCGCTTGCCAACATCAAGATCCACGATAAATGGCGCGCCATATCCTGGCGCGAGAACTGGCACGCCATCGCCAACGAGCACGTTTCGCTCAGAATTGCGGGCATGGATGGTGAATTGGGCCGGCGCCTGGGCTATCGCCTCCATGGCCTGGTCTTCTGTCAGGAATACCTTCTGCCCGTCTACCTTGACCCCATGCTTCTCAAAGATCGCCAGGGCCTCTTGATTGGGAAAGAGGACGCCAATCTCGGCCAGCACTTGCATGCTGGTCCTGTGAATTCGTTCGATATCGCTCTGACCTAACAAGAGATGCACTCCTTCTTCAGCAAGTCAAGCGCCTCCTGATCGTATAGGCGTACCCTGGTGCGTTCCGGGACCTCTAGACATGCCCAAAAGAGCTTTCGGTTCTGCTGGTTCGACAGCCGCTGGAACTGCCCGTTGCCTGACGAGTGATGGTTGCTGGCTATGTTTGCCATCGTGCTGTGTGGTCTCCTTGTTTCCTGCTAGTGCCGGCCGCGTAGAAAACTGTCTCCCTCGAACACAATCCCTTCATCGTAACGGGTGGGGCGCAAGGGGTTGTCCTGGGGGTCCATTGCCCCAGTTACCAGATCCGCCACCCGCTTGCCGGCCGCGGGAGAGAGCATCCAATTCATGTAAAAGCCGGGCAGCTCAGGCATCGGCCCTATGAGCGGCTGTTCATCAGGTGTATAGACGTACTGTCCGGCGCTGGGTTGAACGTCGGCCCTTTTCAGGCTGTCGGCTATCTCTTCCCAGAAAGGAAAGAGGCGGATCAACTTGTCCAGCACGATAGCGCCAATGTGGGGATCAGTGGGTATCTCCTCGGCCGGTTCGCTCACCGGCTCGTCGGGGTTCACCCAGGCGATGAACGCGCCGCCCACTTCCGGCCGCCAATAGACATCCTGTACCAGGTCAATGCTCAATGGAGCATCCTGGGGAATTTCCGGCTTGGGGGCGATAAAGACCTTTTGGCGGCGCACTGGCTCCAGCGGCAACGTCAGCCCGGCCATCCGGCCGATCATGCCGGCAAAGGGGCCGGCCGCGTTGACCACTGTCCGGGTGGAGATGGTCCCGCGGCTGGTCTTGACGCCGCATACACCGTGTGCATCCTGCAAGATGTCCGTTGCTTTGCTGCACAGCAAAAAGCGAGCGTTGCTTCCCTTGGCAAAACCTTGAGTTGCTTCATGGGACGAGAGCCAGCCGTCTTGCTGCCGGAAGGTGGCTGCCACCGCTTCCTCCGAGAGGTAGGGGAAACGGGTGTGCAACTCATTGCTGGTGAGGAACTCGGAATCCGTCACGCCCAGGAGGCGGTGCTTTTCCACCGCCTCCTCCAAGTCACTCACCATCTCCGGATCGTCGGTCACAAACAGGTATCCCTGATGGCGGATAGAGATGTCATAGTCGGGAATGCCGATGACCTCGGCAAAGCTCTCAAATATCTCGATGCTGGGGATAGCCAGCGCCGCCATCGCCGGCTCTGTGAACTGGGCACGGAAACACTCGACGGACT
>WSZX01000371.1 GCA_013139935.1 Ardenticatenales bacterium | reverse complement strand
CTGCGCCAGTCTGGGGGTGGAGATCTCGGCCGCGCACCTGCTGCGGGTAGTGTACGGCACCTCCAACATCGTGTGGGCCAGCGTGATCGGACTGATGCTGCTCTTCCTGGCCATTGGCTACCGTATGGGTGGAATCTGGGCAGATCGACCGCCAGGCGCCCAAACAGCCTCCTTTCTCCGGTTGCTGGTCTGGGCGGGGTTCACGGTCGGAGCGGCCGCGATCCTGACCCGCCTCCTGTTGCGACCTGCGGCAGCGGCGCTGGCAGTCCTCAACATCGGCCCGGTGGTCGGCTCCTTTGTGGCTGCCCTGGCGTTGCTAGCCGTCCCGGTGATCCTACTCGGCTGTGTGGCGCCATACGCCGTTCGACTGGCGCTGGGCCCATCACCCGGTACTCGAACGGCGGGCAGCGTGACGGGGCAGGTGTACGCAGCTTCCACGCTGGGAAGTTTTCTGGGGACCTTTCTGCCCACCTTTTTCCTCATACCGCTGGCTGGTGCCCGTTTCACCTACTGGGCGCTGGCCGGCCTGTTGCTGGTGGTCGCAATAGGCGGCCTGACCAGGGCCGACAACCGAGGGCGCGCCCAGGTGTCCCGCCAAGCCTCACTGCTTTTCATCGTCTTTGTCGTAGGCATGGTATTACTAGGAGCCCAAGTAACAGCTAACCGGCTATTGGGCCCGGCCTTTGGCGATTCTAATCTGGTCTGGGCGGCAGTAATTGGGGTCAACATGGCCTCTCTCTCCATCGGTTACTTTGTGGGCGGACGGCTGGCGGACCGAACGCCCGACCCAAGGGCTCTATCCGCTCTGCTGGTAGCAGCTGCGCTCACCACCGCACTCATACCACTGATTGCCGATTCGGCGCTGGCGGTGGCAAACGAGTTCGCCCCGGACACACCCGCCGGATTCTTCCTGGCGGTGACGGCCGCGACCGCTATTATGTTCAGCCTGCCGGCGGTCCTGATGGGATGCGCCTCTCCCTTTGCCATCCGGCTGCTGCTGCCAAGGGCACAAACTGCCGGACGGACGGCAGGGACGTTGTACGCCGTCTCCGCCATCGGGAGCTTGGCCGGGGCAGTCATACCCGTCCTCTGGCTGATTCCGGCCGTGGGCGCGGCCGGAGCGCTCCTAATCCTTGCCTTGGCCCTGAGCACTGTGGCTATCGCCGGGATTCTCTGGAGGGGAAAGCGACGCGACTGGACAATGGTGGCTCTCCCGGTAATCCTGCTGGTGGCCGCCCCACTCTCCCAGGGGCCACTCAAGGCCGCCCCCGGTCAGGTTTTCGAGACCGAATCAGCCTACAACTATATTCAGGTGGTCGAACGCGAACGAGTCTACTACCTGTTCCTCAACGAAGGACAGGGGATTCACTCAATCCACGATCCATCAGGCGAGCTGACCAAGGGAACCTGGGATTTCTTCTTGGCCGCACCGTTCTTCAATCCCTCCCCATATCGGCCGGCCGATGTGAACAGCGTTGCCTTGGTGGGGCTGGCAGCCGGGACCATCAGCAAGCAATGCACGAACGCCTTTGGACCCATTCCCATCGACGGGATCGAGATCGACGCAAAGATCGTGGCGGTCGGGCGGGAGTATTTCGCCATGGCGGAACCGAACCTGAACGTGATCGTCGGAGACGGCCGGTACGAGTTGAAGCGCCGCCACCGGCATTATGACCTGATAGGGATTGATGCCTTCCGACTGCCATACATTCCCTGGCACTTGACTACCCAGGAGTTCTTTGAGGAGGTGCGCTCCCGTCTGACGGGAGACGGCGTGGTCGCGATCAATGTCGGCCGGACGCCGGCCGACAGAAGTCTGGTGGAGGCGATGACCGCCACGCTCGGCTCGGTCTTTCCTACCGTTCACGTCATGGATGTGCCAGGCACGTTCAACACTATCCTGGTGGCCACGATGCTACCCACCACGGCCGCCTCACTGGGCCAGAACTTGGCGCTGATGGGGCCAGACACGTCACCCATGCTGCGGGAGGCGACAGAATACGCGTTGGATGCGATCCGCCCAACTGTGGAATCGGACATCGTTTTCACCGATGACCGCGCGCCGGTTGAGATGATGACGAATCGAGTAGTGATTGGCTTTCTACTGTCCGGAGGAACGCAGACCCTGGGCGATCCTATTGGAGAATAATCATGAAGAGAGTTACCGGTGCAGTCGCCTTGCTGATCACGTTGGGGATGCCCTTTCTCCTGGGATTCGCCAACATCCGATTGCTGATCGCTCCAGCCTTCCTCGAGTGGGAGTACAGCAGGCCCGGGTTCCCCCCTGACCGACACGGTCTTAGTCGGCAGCAGCGACTGGAACTGGCGCCGGTAGCGGTAGAGTTTCTATTGTCTCCAGATCGGCCGGTTGAAGCGATCCGGCTGCTCAGAGAGCAGACGCTGGACGGGGTGCAGATATACAGTCAGGACGAACTGGATCACATGATTGATGTCAAGCGGCTCACCGACATCATCCTCCGGGTAGCGTGGGCGACCGGAGTGATTGTCATCGGGGGAACGCTGGTGCTCGTCTGGCGGTCGGAAACGCGCGGGGCTGCCTGGAACGGGCTATTCAACGGGGCCGTTCTCACGGCCGGAATCTTGGCGGGGATTTCAGCCTATATCCTGGTGGGATGGCGCAGCTTTTTCACGCGCTTCCACGAATTGCTGTTTCCCCCCGGCAGTTGGACGTTTGCCTACTCGCAGACGTTGATCCGGCTATTTCCAGAGAGGCTGTGGTTTGACGTAGGCGTACTCTTGGGCGTCGGTACGTTGGTGGAAGCAATTCTAATCGGGCTGGTCGCTCGCTGGCTCGGCCGGAGGCATCAAGGGTTGGGAGAGCACCAGAAGATGAACTGACCATAGGCCAGCGGTAAAGTATTTGCCCCCTCCATGACAGCGCGCAGCCGCACTATTTCGCCGCAAGC
>WSZX01000277.1 GCA_013139935.1 Ardenticatenales bacterium | reverse complement strand
GGAAAGAGCGAGATAATCGCCGGGGCGTACAAGATGTAATAGGCCACATTACCTGGTCAGAAAAGGGGCAAACCGGGTCGAATTGAGTGGTCAGGTCTACAAGGGGTGTTTGAGGTGGGCGGGATTCGGTCAGATTCCTTGGCGGGCAATAGGGGGCCGTCGTGCCTGACCAGCGCCTGTAGGGCTTGACGAGACCAACTTGTCCCATGATAATGGCCCGAAACCGAACGAGAAACGACAGCGCCTCCCGTTGTGCCTTGGAATTGGTAGACCAAACACGCGGGGAGGCGCCACCATCAATGTGGTCATTGTACAGCACTACCCCGGCACCGTCAATCAATACGCCACGGCCGCAGCGGCCTCGCTGGCGGACGTCAATCTTGGCATCCCTGATCATTGTCCCTATCCTCAGTGCCAGGCGCCTCATTCGCTGATCCGCTGGGGGAGCTATCAGCGTGGGGCGTTGCTGCCGGATCAGGTCTGTCTGATTCGAATCCAACGGCTTCGCTGCAAGGTCTGCGGCCGAACCCATAGCCTGCTGCCCGACTTTTTGCATCCCCACCGCCACTATGTCACTGAACTGCTGCAGAGTGTCGTCTTCCTCTACCTCATCAAAGGGTTGGGTCTGGGACGCCTGCTGGAGCGCCTGCCCCGTCAGGGGGCTGCCCCAACCAGCGTCGGAGGGCCGGCCCGTTCGACGGTGTGCGAGTGGATCCGATCCTTCGCTTACGGAGCCGGTGAACTCCTGCTGGGCCGGCTCCTGCGCCACCTGCTGGCGCTCGATCCTGGCGGCCGGTTGCCGGAGGCGGCCCCTGACCATCTGAAACGCATCCGAGGGCTTGGCCAGCGGCGGCGTCTCCAGCAAGGCTGTCACTTCTGGTTGCTCGCCGAGTACCTGTACGCGCTGGTCAAAAACCGCCTGCCCAAACTCCATTTTGCTGCCGGTCAACTCTTGCCCTTCATGCTCCATTGGCTCCAGAACCAGGCGCTGCCGCCCCGTCTCTTCTGGTCGCCGACGTTGCCCCATACCCCCACCACCCCCTTCTGAGCCGCTCGCGGCTGGTCACTCAAGTAGGCCAGTCTGACGCGGGCCGCCGTTTGGCTGTTTGCGACCACCACCAACACGGTTTGGCACTGCCCACGTCAGCCGGTCTTGGTTACTCTCCAGTCAAATTAGCAAGCAGGAGGTAATCCAATGACTCAACCATCCAGTGAAGACCGTGGCGTGGAGATGGCGCTCTTCCGCTACACCCTCATTCTGCCCCTGCAACGGGGCGAGTTCCCACCCGGCGGCAAGGGCCGGTTGCGCCAGCAGATCGCCGACCGCCAGCACCTGATCCCCTATTCTTCCCGCTGCACCATCAGCGCGAGCACCCTGGCGCGCTGGGAGCGCCGCTACATCGAGCAGGGCTTTGACGGACTCAAACCCCAACCCCGCCGCGACCGCGGCCAACCGCGCGCCATATCCGTCGCGACCCTCGATCGCGCCGAGACCCTCAAGCGCGAGCAGCCGCGTCGTTCGTCCCGCTCGATCATACGGATCCTCTCTCTGGATCACACCAATCCCGTCCCTGAGGAGCGCCTGGCGCCGCGCACCCTCCGCCGCCACCTCGCCTTGCGCGGCGCCACTAGCGACCGCCTGCTCAATGAGCAGCGTCCCAAGCCCTACCGTCGCTTCGAACGCAGCCATTTCGGCGACCTCTGGCAGGGGGATGCGATGGATGGGCCCTGGCTGCCCGATCCAGCCGACCCCGAGCGCCAACGTCAGACTTTTCTCTTTGCCTTCTTGGACGATCACACCCGCTTTGTCCCTCATGCCCAATTCTACTGGAGCGAGCAGCTCCCGCGCCTCGAGGATTGCTTCAAACGGGCTCTCTTGCGCTACGGCCGTCCGCTCGCCATCTACGTCGATCAGGGCAAGGTCTACACATCCAAACAACTCAACACCATCTGCGCCACCCTGGGCATCCAACGCATCCTGGGCACACCCTACTACCCAGAGGGGCGCGGCAAAATCGAACGCTTCTTCCAGTTCGTCCAGTCCGACTTTCTGCCCGAGCTTCCCTCCTCGTCGGTCGCCACGCTGCCAGCGCTCAACGAGTCGCTATTGGCCTGGATTGAGGTCGTCTACCATCGCAAGCTCCACAGCGAGACCGGCCAAGCCCCGCTCGAACGCCGGCGGCAAGACCCAACCCCTTCGATCCGCCCCGTTGACCCGGAAGAACTACGAACTGCCTTCCTGCATCGCGACCAGCGCAAGGTCACCAAGACGGCCACTTTTTCTTTTCGGAACAATCGCTACCGTGTCGCCGCTTTCCTACGCGGTCAGCGGGTCGAATTGCGCTACGATCCCTTCGACCTGACCCACATTGAGGTCTGGTTGCACCGTGCAGGGTCGCACGGCACTGCGCAAGATACCTTCCTGCAAGAGGCTGAGCCGGATCGGGTGGTCACCACCATCCACCCCGACGTGACCCCCGATCCCGTCCCGGCGCCGCCGCCCGGATCTGGTCTCGACTACCTGGCTCTGTTGCGGGCCGAACGGGAGCGTCTCCTGCAGCAGCAACTCGATGGCATTCACTTCACGCAACTCCCAGCATCAACTACCCAATCCCAGGAGACTGAAAACGATGACCACGCTCGCTGACTTTTACGGCTTCAGTCGAACCCCCTTCACCAAGTCGATGGCCACCAAGGACCTCTTCCCATCGAGCGGCCATTGTGAGATCCAGGGGCGCCTCACCTTCGCGCTGCACGAACGACTGCCGGCCCTCATCACCGGCGATGTCGGCACCGGTACACTTGCGCCGCACGCAGTGCAGGTGAGTCGACTGCCTTGCGCGCCTTTGCCCGTTCTCTCGACCACAACGTCTATGCCGTCGTCTACCTCGCCAACCCCCACCTCGGCGTCTCGGCCCTCTACCGCGAGATCTTACTCGCCCTCCAGGTCGAACCAGCTTTCGGCTTCATGCGCCTTCTGCCCCAACTCCGCGCCACCCTGGCCAGCCTGGCTCGCAAGGGACGCTGCGTACTGCTCATCGTCGACGAGGCCCATTTGCTCCCTCCTGAACTCTTTGATCAGTTGCGTTTCCTGCTCAACGAGGAGATGGATTCGGCTTCCCACATCTCCCTGGTGCTGCTCGGTCAACCGGATCTGGCCCACAAACTCCGCTTTGCCCCCTACGAGGCCCTCCACCAGCGCATCGCTGTTCGCTACCACCTCAAGCCCTTTGACTTGGAAGAGACAGCAGGCTACATCAAACACCATCTGCGCATCGCCGGTTTTCAAGGTCAACTTATCAGCGACAGCTTCCTCGCCGGGGCCTACGATCATACCAAGGGGGTGGCCCGCAAGATCAACAATATCTGTCGCAGCGCCCTGCTGCTGGGCGTCACTGAGGGGAAACAGATTCTGGACGAAACCGACCTGAAGCGAGTTATCCATGACCTGGAAGGCCAACTCGGTTAACCCGGTCCCCTTTACAGGAGGCCCTTCGGGGCCTCCTTTTTTCTCTGGTGGACGCCAATCAATCTGGCCAATCCACCCTCAAACAATCTGGCCCCTGACAACATGGATTCGCAGGAGATATGCACCCAAACCAGGATGTGTCACCTTGAAGGTCACGTTATCGCTGTGCCGGATGAACTTCAGGCGGTAGCCCTTTATGCCATATTCCGCCACCGCTCGGCCAGCAACATCATTGAAAAGGATTTGTTTTTCCTCCATGCACCGTCTCCAAGTCACCAAAGGTGAGCCTAAAGGGCAAGCTCAGCCGCCGGGCCGCCCGGTGAGGATCTCATCCTCGGCGGGATTTCGCCAGACTGTCCGGTCGGCCGCAGCGGGGGTTGGGCCGCGCCCGTCCTGTACCTGATACCCCGCTCAGCCTGGCAGTTCAACCTCGCCTACCGCTTCTCGCCAATGACGATTAGCACTGGCTCGCTCTGTGCTCCCACCTCGTGAAGCCGTTGTCGTAGCTCTTCCCCTCGCCTCTTGAGCTCTCTATAGCTCGATACCTCCTCAGCACGCTGAATGTTTCTGTCAATCAGACCTTCCAACTGCTCGATTCCTGTTTCATCCATCGGGTCTGAATCTGTGTCACTGGAATCGCGGAATTCGACATTGCACAACCCCACACTTTCGACATAGTCCACGAATTCTTGGCGGGTTAGAGTACTGTTGTGCACTCTGCCAAGCGCTGAATCCACCTCCGCCACCCAATGATGCAGGTAGACAACTGTGAGCTGTGCTTCCGTTTGACCATCTCGGTGCATTTCAGCAATGATGAAACGTCCTCCTAGCCTCAGTACCCGCTTCATCTCGGCGAGAACTAGTGGGATGTTTGCCAGATGATGCAACGATGCCGAAATGCTCACAGTGTCAAAACTTTCGTCCTCCAAGCCCATCTG
>WSZX01000050.1 GCA_013139935.1 Ardenticatenales bacterium | reverse complement strand
ACCGGAAACCTCTACCATTCCGCCTGGTTCACGGGAGGGCGCGCGATAAATACCGCAACGAAATTCGATGCCGAGCGACTGCAGGGACAAATTGGTGAACAGGCGTTTGGGAATCGAGACGTACGAGTGACTGCTCGATAGGTGCGCCGGAACCGGGTGAGCCAGCTGCTTTGGTTGGTCACCGAAGTAAAAGTCCCATCGCTTCAACTGCTTGCGGTATTCGCCAAAGCGAGGGTTGACGTCTCGACTTACTTCGCCTGATTCAACATGAAGAGCAACAGGTAGTGGACACCAATCGTAGGTGGAAACGGAGACTCCGAAGCCCATGTTGTACACTGCCCCAGAGGAGCGTTGCTCCGGGATAGTGAACGATTTTCTGGCCGCGGAGAACGCGAATACCGACCGGTCACTATTGATCACTTCAAATAGCTGTCTCTGCAATACTCGCATATTCGCCCGCAGTCGGTCGTACGGTTCCCGAGGAAATCCTTCTTCATCGGAGGATTGCTTCCGATCCCAGTCTTCTAGTAGTTCGTTGAGGGTGAGACAGTTGATGAATACTGCCTCATAATCGGCCGCGTTCGGCCATTTCCAGTCAGTCCAGCTGACGCGATCAAAACCAGGAACCACTCGATAACCAACAAACAAGATCCGATCTGTTCGAGCAGAAACTTCCTCTTGAGGTCGTTCCGCTCCGGATCGCGCCAATCGGTGCCTTATTGCGGCTAGCAACGCTGAACCCATCTGCCTCTACTCCCCAGGCTATGTTCCTTTCTGCAACCCGCCCATTGACCGTGGTCCCCGAGCTAGTATAGATTGTTTTCACACCGGTGCAACTTGTGTGCAGACACCCTGCTCCACCATCCCGGCCGTGGTCCGAAACCAGCCCAGCCAGCCGCCTGCTTCCATCATTGGCCAGTTGTCCCGCGGGATGTCCCGGCCGGCATCGCAAGAGGCGGGGTTTCGAAGTAAGTGAAGCGCGTCAGCGGGCCTGAGGACGCAATGGGCGGGGTTGATGGCGAAAACAGAGCCCGAGGAAGCGATAAGAAACGAAGTAGAACGAGAGATGGGGTTCGGGGCAAGCTTCGGAGAAAAGCGGAGCGTGAAACGAGAGCCAACCAAGGTCCTGAAAGCCCGTCAAGGGAAGTGCCGAGAGAGTGGCCAATGATTAGACAGGGGGAAAGGCATCACGCAAGCCGGTGGTTGCGTGATGTAGCTGAATCGTGATGCAAGTAGACGTCAGCCTGGTTGCCTGCGGGCAGTGGCCGTAGCTTCCCGGACCAGACGAGCCAGGGTGGTCAAGTTGAGCCAAACATCGGCCAAGGCGATCAAGGCTCTGCCACGGGGCTGACCGTAGACGGGCAAGCGCTTCAAGTCCCAGCCCTCGAGCACCGAGTTGCGATATTCGGAAGCATTGCGGGCACGGTGATAGAGACGCTTCCAGGTAGGCGTACCGACCGTGATGTCACGCACCAGGCGAATGGAGCCATTGGCAAAGGTCTCACCCACGTTGACAATCTTGCCATGCGGGCGGCCAGCGGCTTGGTAGGCACATGCTTCTGGAGGGTAAGTCACCAATTTCAAGTCCACCAGTGGCGTCGCTCCCTTGAGGCAAGCCTGGCCGCAGAACCACTTGCGTCGCTGCCGGTCGGTATCGAATCCATTGGCGGTCAAAGCATAGCCGAAAGGACAGACAGGACGCCCCTTGTCATTGTAGCCCCGGATAGGCCACTCATCTTTGCGCCTGTCGCTGGGGTCAGCGCGCGAATCGACAACCCGCTTGGCACCCAGTTGGAAGGTAGCGTGCAAGAAGCTATAGTAACCTAAGCCTGCATCGCCCGTAACGATATCGAGTTCGAGATCAGGGTAGAAGCGCTTGAGTTGTAGCAACAGGGCTGCGGAGGGGTTTTCTTCACGGGCGTTGGCGGGCAGAAAGTCATCCAGCAGCACGAAACTAAAGCGGCGCAACGGTTCAGCAAACTGAAGAGTGAGGCTGCGATAGCCATAGCGCAACTTGCCTTTGTGTTCCTCAGCTGTAGCTGGGTTCGCAGCGGCCCGAGCGCCGTTGTCGCCAGCGTAGACCACGCAGCGGGCCTCGGGGTCGCGAGCCGGGGCGCGACGGCAATGAAAGGCACAGTCCAGGGTGTCACAATCACAGCCTGACTTGGCTTTTTCCTTGGCTGGGCAAGGGCGCGGCTCGTCAGCCGAGGTGGGTTGATAACAACTTGCCTGCACGAAGGCACAACGTAGCTGGGAAGCAGCATCGTGGATGATGCCATCGGGACAGACCAGGGCCTTTTCCCAGGCTTCCGGGGAGACCAGCCCTGCCTCACGGATCAAGGCGACGCTGGCAGCGATGAGTTGATTGAGGTGTTGGACAGCGATTTCCACCTGCTGATTGTGATCCAATTCGACGGTCACCATGTCGCCAGCGGCTGCTGAGTTGCTACCGAGAGTAGTCAGGAAGTAACGCACACCACCTTCAGTGGGCAAACTCTCTTCTTGGAAACCAAACCATTGCCGGTAGTCAGCATAGCGCGGATTTTTCAAGTTGCGCAAGGCCTGGGCGCGTTTCCACTTGTTGACCAGTTGCCAACTGACGAACAGAAACATGGAGACGGGGTCAAAGGGACAGCGGCCGCGAGCTGAGGTCCAGCCTAACAGGCTAGCCAGGTCGGGGCGCAGACCGCTGAAATCTATCAGGCGCAACACCAGGTCAAAGTCCGATAGGTGCTCCCAGTTGGCCCACTTTTCCAAATCCTCAAAGCCTTGATAGACGTAGGTGGAACGGTAGCGGCGCTTGGGTGATGGCGGTGTGTCGGTAGACGTTGGCCAAAGCAAAGGTAGCTTGGCCCGCAAACCATCCAAACTGGACTGACTGATCAAGGCCTGATCCTGAGCGCGTGTTTCAGGGGGGCTCAACTTAGCCGGAGCCATACCGCCCTCCCCGCCTGCGCCGCAGCCAACGTTGAGCTTTGCGCTCAGCCCATTCATAGTCGGCTAGTGTGTGCCGTCCCAGCAGCGAGCGCAGCTGTTGCGAGTGGGCTGGATGGCGCAGTCGAACCAGGGCTTCGAGATGGAGCAGACGCGCCCGTTCCCCGCTGAGACCCCAAGTCGCCCCGATTTCCCGATAGAGTGCTGGCGGCTTGCCAGCTAGGCCATATCGGGCAGTAGTAACTAGGCGCAGGCGTTCGGGCAAGCGTGCCACCAGATCATAGAGGGAAGCCCGCACCAACCGGGCTTCCAAAACTTGCTCTGGGTCTGTTTGCCCCATGACCTCGGTCGGGATGGTCGCAGTGGCTTTGGAAACTGTGCGCTCAGCACGCTTGACCGCTCGCCAAATCCGGCGAGCGATGGCTGGGTACGCATAGGTGGAGAAGGCGTACCCTTTCCGCGGGTCGTAGCCGAGAATGGCTCTCCACAGGCCAATCCGTCCGGCCTGCAGAGCATCTTCGAATGGCAGCTTGCCCAAGGTCTGCCGCCGCACCACAAACACAACCAGGCGTTTGTGGTGTGACATCAAATGGTTCAGGCAGGCCTGGCAGCCTGCCTGGGCCCACTCAAACAGGACGGCCTCGGAGAGCCCACTGAGGCCGTCCGCCGGTGAGATGTGATTGTGCATAGGACACCTCCTGGAAGTTAAGATGTCCTAGCACGCTGCAAAATCCCGACCCGAGGTCAGACCCTGGGGTTGATTTATCTCTCCTCTTCTACTTCGTTTCCCCCCAGCGCCGGTTGGTTGTGTGACCAGCATCCCTGGAGTATAATCCGGCCTCATGGAGAGCTGCCGACGAGTGTCAGTTGTTATATCCCCCTCAGGGCCCGGCCGGTTGTGGCTGGTCGAGCCGACTGAGGGATACGGACCCTGATCTGGTGGTGAACCACGGCCTGTTTTCGGCGGATCACGTGGGTGCGCCCGGCCAGACCGCGCCACCCTTTGAGTTGTCTGCTGTGCGTTGGTGCTCTGAACTGATCAAGTAAGGAGTCTTGGATGCCCGAGCCGCTTCGTGTGTTGATGATTGAAGATCTGGAGG
>WSZX01000048.1 GCA_013139935.1 Ardenticatenales bacterium | reverse complement strand
GTGGGCGCCGTGCTGATGCTGGATGCCAGCGGCCGGCAGTTCATTCTGGCGGGGGTGGACATTGACGGGCGATTCTACAATGTCCCCCCAGAGGGACCGGTAGCTGATCTGACCCAGCAACTCGAGTCAGAGGGAAACCGTGCCTTGCGCGAGTTGGTCTTTCTGGACGCGGCCGGCGAACTGAGGATCCGGCACATCAATGTGAGTCAAGACGGGGCACAGATTCTGGCCTACTGAGACCCTGTGCGAGCCGTTACTCGTGTTCCCGCAGTATCAGTTCGTCCAGAAGCCGTTTAGGAACGTGGTGCACCCCGTTGGCATCCCGATAGTAGCGGATGCTACCATCTGGGCCAACGTCCTCGATTGTCACCGATTCTTTGGGTTTTCCAAGCGCCAGCACTAGCAGTATCTTGTGTTCCTCTGGGATGCCAAGGGTCTTCCGCAATCCGGGGCGGTCAATGGATGCGATGATGCAGCCACCCAATCCCTGTTCCGTTGCGCCGAGCATGATCGATTGCGCGGCGATACCATGGTCGCAGCCAAACTCCTTGCGAATCCGCGTATCTCCCAGGACGATGATGTAGGCGGTTGGACGCTCCCCCTCAATTGGGCCCGGCCAGTCTTTCAGGTAGCCTGCCCATGCCAGGTGGGAAAAGAGGCGTTCGTTGCCTTCTGGGTCGCAACTGAGGAGATACTTGAGCGGCTGGATGTTGCCTCCAGAAGCTGAAAGCCGCGCCAGGTTGACCAACTGCCGCAACGTTTCCATCTCCACTGGCACGTCCTGATAAAAGCGCCGATAGCTGCGGTTCCTGCGGACAAGGTCGAGTAGCATCTTTTCCTCCTGTACGTTTTTCCTGAACGGTAAACCCGCCGGGTGTTATACCATGAGTGATGGGAACGGACGAACTGGCGGGTTTCCGCGGGCATCTTCGAGCGACAGGCCGGCCGAACGGTGACATGTGCCCATGCGTGGCAAATCGGTTTCGAGCCCTATCCAAGGCGGCCGCTGGGGCTGATCGCCCGTCCATAGACAGGATATGCTCTCAGCCGCGTGCAGCAGGACAGCGGCCGTTGGCCTGCCGCGCTTTGTGAGAGCGTCCCCGTCACTGGTGCACGGAACCGGCACTTGCGGTTCTCGGGAAAAGCCATTATACTGATAGGCGGTGGGTCGCTGCACTCCGACCAGCGCCGAGCCCAATCCCGCGTCCCAGGATTCAACTGATCCCCCTACTGCTTTCCACTCTGTCGTCGATGCCCTACAGCGCCCGAACTGGAGGCCAATCCGTTCGCGATCGCGCATCGCTCCATCTTTGAGTCCGTGTCCTCCGTACCCGCCCAAACAGAGAAGGGTTGGCTGGGTTGATCGTTCGCTAAACCCTGCTGTCTCCGCGTTGTGGGGAGTGATGGCAGCCGGGAGTGCTTTGATGATTCATGTAGGGAGGTGATGCTTGTGCAGCTTTGACGGCGGTACCTGTGCCTGCAGGCGGCGGAGGAGCTGACCGGTACTGGTTTGGTAGCCTGCTAGATTCGAGACAAAGGAGAGCGTACAAGATGGCCAAGTTTCTGGTTGTTCATCCAGTGGGCAAAGAGGTAACCCTGGAGGCCGCAACGCCGGTTGGAAAGGCTGCAAAAGCCAACTGCACTACTGACGCGTACTGGGTGCGGAGTTGGTATGCACGGGAGGAAGGCAAGCTATACTGCGAATGGGACGGAAAGGACCTCGAGTCCGCGCGCCACGTCCTGGCACTTGTGCCGGATTTCCCTGTCGAGGGGGTTTACGAGCTGGAGATGATGGTCTCCTCGGAGGAGTTCAGGTAGGTTACGCGTGAGACCTGGTTTCTCATCGCCGACCACACGTCGGCAGAGCGCCCAGGTTCAGCACGACTGGAGTGACACTGCGCCTGCTACCAGCGCCAGAGCAGGGAGCCCCCGTCTCCGGCGGGGCGGATCCAGGCCCCAGGATTGCTTGGGGAAATCGTATTCTCGGCATTGACCGGCCCCGAAGCGGCACGTGAGCCAGAATCGGGAAGGGCATGATCCTGCTGCAAAGCGGCCAGGTTCGATCGGTGGCGGCGGCCGGTGCTGAGGGCGTAATCTACCCGGCACGGAGGGGGGTCCACGCCGAAAGCAAAGCCCAGGCCAGATCAGCCTGGGCTTCTTGATATTGTATCCGGCCTCTAGTGGGAGATGGGTGTGTTCTGCCCTGATCGGCTCCGGTCGGGCCAGGATGGCTGCACATGCCCCCGCGCCATGCCAGCTTTGCTTCTGCAGCAGCGGAACTGCAGAGCAGACGGCGACTCGTATGTTTTTCTACACCCTCGCTCTGCTCTGTTGACGATGGCGCTCATCTGGTCTATCATAACGTTAGATGGGAGGAGTCGGCGCATGAGAGAAGTGGTGGATTTCCTGCTGGCGGCCGGGGCGCTGAAAAACCTGCCGCGGACCGGCTGGCGCCTGGTGGGGGTCAAGGATTGCGAGAGCGTAGCCGACCATAGCTTCCGGGTCGTGCTGGTTGCCCTGCTGCTGGGGGAGTTGGTCGAGGGTGTGGATCGGGACAAGCTGCTGCGAATGGCTGTCGTGCACGAACTGCCGGAGTGCATCGTGACCGATCTGCCGCCAAAGGCCATCCAGGTCATCGGCCGCAATATCAAGCAGCGGGCTGAGCGTGAGGCGTGGGCTCGACTGCTTCCTTCCGGCCAGCAGTTGGACGAGTGGCGCGCCTTGTGGGAGGAATTCGAGGCCGGCCGGACGCAGGAAGCCAAACTCGCTCGTGTCGCCGACAAGCTGGAGATGCTGCTTCAAGCCTACGAGTATGAGCGGGCCGGCTTCCGTGACCTGGATGAGTTCTGGAAAGGCGACAGTCTGGAGGATTACGGACTCGAACCGGTCCGCGCGATCATTGCCGAGTTGGGTCGCCGGCGGGCTGCGCTCAAGGCAAGGTAGCCGGTCGGGCCGGATGCGACTAGAGCAGACGAAATCACGTGTGAGATAGCGGCTCGGAAGAAGATAGAAACGTGAGACTGTCACCAGCAGACGCTGACCTGTTCTACCGTTTGATGTCGAGGCTGCAATTCTATGTTAACCAGCGACATCAGGTCATTCCCGATGTGGACTCGATTGCGGACTAGGCCGTTATGCCAACCGCGGAGAAGAACCGGGTGCGGGATGTTCTCTGGGAGAACCCGAGACTGATTGGCGCCCATGTGGCCAAGAACTTCGACGGCCTGCCGCCAGAAGAGCTGGAGATCGTCTGGCAATGGAAGCGATTCGTCGCCGGCACCTTTTACGTTGTTCGCTACCTCAAGAAGCACACGATCTTACTTGGAGACGAAAGTGTCTGTGGGGTGCTGGCCCTGAATCACAGCCTGGAAGAGCTACTCCATGGCCGGCCGGGATAGCAGTGATTGCACCGCTCTATGTTTCTAGTGACCTTGGGAGCTTGAGATGATACGGGAATTCGACACGCCCCTGATGAAAGAGATGCGGGGGCATCGCTCCATTCGCCAGTACAAGCCCGACCGGTTGCCGGCCGGCATGGTGCAGGCGATCATCAGCAGTGCACAGATGGCGTCGACATCGTCATTCCTGCAGTTTTACAGCGTGGTGGCGGTGGAGGATGTGGGAAGGAAGGATAGGCTGGCGGAGCTGTGTGGGAACCAGGAACACATACGGCAATGCCCTATCTTTCTGGTTTTTTGCGCCGACGTTCACCGCCTCAAACGAGTCTGTGAGCGGGAAGGGACGCGGATCCAGACCAAGCATGTCGAATCGTTCCTGATTGCTACGGTGGATGCCGCCCTTTTGGCGCAGAACGTAGCATTGGCGGCCGAATCGCTGGGCCTCGGGATAGTCTTTATCGGTGGGATTCGCAGCCGCCCGCGTGAAGTTATTGCCGAGCTCGAGTTGCCTGATCTCGTGTTCCCAATCACCGGAATGTGCCTGGGCTACCCGGCGGTGGACCCACCGCGCAAGCCTCGCCTCCCCCTGCCGGCCGTGCTCCACTGTGAGCGATACCAGACCGAGGAGATAGACACCCACCTGGACGCGTATGACGAACGAATAATCGGCCTGGAGATGTTCGAGCACCTGGAGACAGGTGAGGTCTATGGCTGGATGGCGCGGGCGGCCCGGCGAATGGCCTACGCCGACCCTGAGCGGCTGCGAGTAGACGTCGGCCCCGTGCTCCGGCAACAGGGCTTTGGACTAGAGTGAGGATGGCGATGAGCATTGAGATTCCTCCGCGAGAGCGGCCGGCAGGTGATTCCGGCTACCTGGAACAGATGACCAAAGCGATCTTTCGGGCTGGCTTTCGCTGGCAGATCATTCGGTCCAAGTGGCCCAACTTTCAACGGGCATTTGACCATTTTGACATAGATCGGGTGGCAGCATATGACGAGCCAGACATGGAACGGCTGCTGTCTGATTCCGGAATTGTGCGCAACGGTCGAAAGATAGAGGCAACCATCCACAACGCCCGCATCATGCGGGAGCTGGTGGCCGAACATGGCTCCATCTATGACTATCTGCGCAGGCTTGATGGGAAGGATTACCCGGAACGGAGAGCCGAGCTTGTCCGGCGATTCCAGCATCTCGGTCCCACAGGCGCCTTTGTCTTTCTCTACAGCGTGGCTGAAGATGTGCCCTCCTGGGAGGATCGGAATCGATAGAACCCTGTTGAGCTATCATGGTACAGTGGGCCTAGCTACACCGGGCGCGGACAGATCGCTTGGATACTCTGACGGCTCCCAATGAGCGTTGCGGACGCGGCTGGACCTGGGCTGGAGGTTCTTGGATGAAACTGAGCATAGCATACATCACCGCGAGCAGCAGCGATCAGGCGCGGAGGATTGGGCGCGCCCTGGTTCAGGCCCGGCTGGCGGCGTGTGTGAACATCATTCCGGGGATGAATTCTGTTTACTGGTGGGAGGGAGAGATTCAGGAGGATGCTGAGGTGGTTGTGATTGCCAAGACCAGGGAATCGCTGCTGCCCGAACTGATCGAGACTGTGAAATCCATCCACAGTTATGATTGCCCCTGCATCATAGCGGTGCCCATCCTGGGGGGCAATCCAGACTACCTGGACTGGATGAGCCGCGAGACCAGACTCTCGGCCGAAGCGGGATAGGGCTGCAGGGTTGCCTTGTTGCCAGGTCGGTGAAGCGGTCCAGCAGAGCAGCCCGGATACCACCTGGAGTCGCGCATACCGGCCGGCCCAATTCGTGCGGCAGGTATACCCGAATAGGAGGGGATGTTGAATAGCAGGCTGGCGACCGACCGGGAGCATCTGACCTCAAAGGTGTACGCAACCGATGGACCGTTGAGGGTGCGCACTCGGACCCATGAGCTGTACACCAGGCCGCCGATCGACTTTTTCGCGTGGGTACTGGACCACATCTCCTGGAGAGGCGATGAAGTGGTGCTGGACATCGGGTGTGGGGCGGGCGCGTACGTAGAGCGCGTGTGCACTCGACTCGAGGGGGACGGCTACCTGTTGAGCGCCGATCTTTCGATGGGCATGTTGCGCGACGTCGCGAAATCGTTCGCCGGCTCTGTTGTTCTGCTCAACACTGACGCGGTGGATTTGCCGCTACCCGATCGTTGCTGCGATGTTGTGCTGGCAAACCACATGCTGTACCATGTTCCACAGATCGAACGGGCGATCGCCGAAGCGCGCCGTGTGTTGAGGCCGGGCGGCCGCCTGCTCGCCGCCACCAACGGCCGCAGAGCCATGCAGAGCTTTGCTGATGAGATTGAGGCGGCGTGCCGCGTGTTGGGTTGCGAGATTGAGATTCCGGATTCCCCGGTGCGCGTACGGTTCAATCTGCAGAACGGCCGCCAGCTGGTTGGCTCTATCTTCTCCCAGGTAGAAATGGACCAGCTTGAGAGCGCCCTGGTGTTTCCCGCCGCCGAGCCGGCGGTGGCTTTTATCAACAGCATGCGGCATCTCTATGCTTCAGTGTTGCCGGATTCCGTGACTTGGGACATGATGTTGCAGCAGGTCGGGCGGCAGATCCAGGCCGTGGTGGCTGAGCGGGGCGAGTACCGGGTTCCAAAGACGTCCGGTGTGTTTCTTGCCACCCGTGCTGACTAGAAGGCGTGCCTGTCTGCTGGAGCAGGGTGTCGATGGTTTGTGGGGTGTGAAGATTGCCTAACGACCTGTGCCTCCCCCCGTCTCTCTCTGGCGGCCGGCCAGGGATCGCAAACCGGGCTTCATATCGGAGCTTGGGTTCGAACTCCAGCGCCGGTTGGTTGTGTGACCAGCATCCCTGGAGTATAATTCAGCCTCATGGAGAACTGCCGACGAGTGTCAGTTGTTATATACCCTTCAGGGCCCGGCCGGCTGTGGCTGGTTGAGCCGACTGAGGGATACGGACCCTGATCTGGTGGTGAACCACGGCCTGTTTTCGGCGGATCACCTGGGTGCGCCCGGCCAGACCGCGCCACCCTTTGAGTTGTCTGCTGTGCGTTGGTGCTCTGAACTGATCAAGTAAGGAGTCTTGGATGCCCGAGCCGCTTCGTGTGTTGATGATTGAAGATCTGGAGG
>WSZX01000047.1 GCA_013139935.1 Ardenticatenales bacterium | reverse complement strand
CGGGTATCCACGCGAATTGTATCTCCAATGTTGATAAAGAGGGGCGCGCGCACCTTCAAGCCCGTCTCCAGGGTCAGTTCCTTGGTCGCGCCGGTAGCAGTGTCACCGGCCACTGCCATCTCGGTAGCTGCCACTTTCATTTCGACCGTCGTCGGCAGATCATAGTCGATGGTTTCCCCATCGAGCTGTATCAGCTTGATCTCGGACCCTTCCATGAGGTAAAGGATGTCGTCACCCAGTGCAGAGACCGGCAGTGCGGGCTGTTCGTAGGTCTCCAAGTCCATGAAGTGGCAAAAATCTCCGTCGCGGTACAGGTACTGCACCATGCGCCCTTCCACTCTGACGTCCTGAACCCGGTCCGCGGAGATAAAGTTCTTGTGGAGAATCGCGCCTGTGCGGAGGTTGCGAATGGTGGTGCGAATGGTGGCTTTTCCGCGGCCGGGCTTGTGGTGTTGGTACTCAAGTACTTTGAACAACTCGCCGTCAATCGTAAATGTTGTCCCTTTCCGGAGTTCATTCACGTCAATCATGGGCAGCTCCCTGGACTCTCCTGAAGGTCACCCCAGGATTATAGCTGCCCCTCAAGGGCAGTCAAGGTTGCCCGCTGAGAGTGTAGAAAAACAAGCGAGGCGCTGTCCTCTCTGCACTTCCGCTGCTGCACACACTTGCGCCTGCGGGCAGTGCAGGTGAGGAAAGCTGGCATCTCTCTCCCGTCGTCGCAGCCCCTTCTTCAACACCCTCCCCGCTGAGAGTGTCGAGAAGTGGCCACAGAGCCGATCACACTCGCGGAACTCGTGCTGTGAGAGGCAAAGATGGGGGGGGTGTGGGGAGTGTCGGCCGCGAAGGCCACTCGCACCCCCTCTCTATCACCGGCGGCCGGTGCGGGATCGCACGTGGGTCCATATGCTCGGATCTTGATCGGAACCTCAACTGGGCGGCGAGTTGCGGGTGACAAGCGGGAGATACACTTGCCGGTCGACCAGGATGGCGCTGTCTGTGCTCATCCCTCCACCGTCAAATGTCCCGACGTTGCCGGCCGTATCGGCGGCTCGGCAGCGGAACCAGATCGTGCCGGGGGTGGGGGGTTGCCAGCGGACGCTCAACGCCGTGGTCTCGGTGATCCAGGCGGTCCACTCTGTGCTCGAATCGAGCCGGTAGTCGAGGTCAAAGGTCGAAATGCCCGAAGTAGTGTCCTCCCCCGTCCAGTGGGGGGCAATATGGCCGTCCGGGAATGCCAGGACGCCGTTCACCTGACAGGTCGGGAGCACCGTGTCTACCCCTAACTGCCAGGGGCTGGAGGGCGGACTGTAGCCGAGGCGGCTGTGTGCCTCGACACCCCAGTACAACTGTTGGTAGTCATCGCCAAAGCGATACGAGTACTCGGGCTCTGCGGGATCGACATAGTCGGTCTTGAGTGGATCCGCCAAGTCGGGACCCACGGCGATGCGTAGCCGGTAGTGATCCACCTCCGGTGAAGGTGACATGGACCAGCCAAAGATCACAATCCGGCTAGTACTCCAGGAGGCGTCGGCCGGTTTGCTGTTTTCGGGAGGCTGGACACCTTCCCCCTCCCCGTCTTTCCGGTACCATTGGATGGCGTCGAACCAGATGGTCTTGCCATCGTCGACGGCGATGTCGTCCAGGTACACTGCCCCTTCCGTCCCAGCATCAAAGTCAAATGATCCCAACTCTACCCACCCGCCGGCCGCGGCCGCCTGGTTGACTGCCACACTGGTGGTTGCGCCGCCAGCATGATGGACGCGATAGGTGACCCCGTCGCTGTCAGCATGGCCGGTAATGCAATAGGGGACAAACGCGTACACGTGGTAGAGGCCGGCCTGGGGCAGGTCCGGCCGCCACCAACCCTGATTGGTGCTCAGATCCGGATTGGTGGTAGAAAAGGTCCAGTAGGCGTGCTCGCGATAACCGCAGCCGCCCGGGCCATCGTACCAGTTGGCATCGCTGCTCAGTTCCGCGCCCAATTCGTCTATCAAGAGATAGTTGGAACTGTCCAACCGGCTGGCAACCTCATCACGCAGCATCGGGAGGTGGCCGTAGAGCACATCACCGGGGCAGGTCGTATACCACACGTCCCGATGCCCTGAAATGCGGGGCACCCACCGGTCGGCGGCGTTGTCAGGGTCAGACGAGTGCAGCCATCCCCACCCATACGGGTCGATGCTCTTCCTGCCAGCCTCCCAGGCAATGAGATCGGCCGCGCCGTTGAGCATCGGTTGGGGAACGCGGTCGCTGCTAAACGTCCCCATGAAAGCGAGGCCGAGCGAACCATGGTTGCCGGGGTAGGCGTGGCCGCCCACAATATCGTCTCCGCCGGCGCGACCTTCGTAGAGGGTTCCCTCGCGATCCACCAAATAGTTGTAGCCGATGTCTCCCCAACCGCGCGATCTGGCGTGATAGACCCAGATGCTTCGTACTCGAGCCGCAAAGTCAGTGTCATCGTTCGGGGTAACGGTGTGGTGAATGATCGCGTGGGTAACGGGCTCGTACTCGGGTTCCCAGTCGGGACTCTCCTGGCCGTCCGGGCAACCCCAGGCGGTGCGGCTTGTGACCGGCGGCTTGGGCAAGCCATCAAGTGACAGTACGGGCGGTGGCTCATCCGTTGGGTGGTGGGCGGCGGGGACCTGGGGGGTGATGCCGGCATCAATAAAGGAGAGGACCATACGGCGTAGCAGGGGCGTGCTCCCGTCGGGTGCCTGGTCAGGGAGCAACCGGTATTGGGCATAACGATGCCAAC
>WSZX01000289.1 GCA_013139935.1 Ardenticatenales bacterium | reverse complement strand
GCTCATCCGTAGCGAACGGGTGAATGTGGTCCACGGGCACAGTTCCAAGGCTGGCGCTCTGGCCCGGCTTGCTGCCCTGAGGGTACGGTCATCGGAGCGGCCGGCCGTTGTGTATACGCCCAATGCTTTTGCCTTTCTTGGGGCCCGGCGTCCCGCCACCCGCTGGCTGTACCTGGCGGTTGAGCGATGGCTCGGCCGGCGAGCTACCGACGCGCTGGTCTGCGTGAGCAGATCAGAGATGTCGCTCGCCCAGCGGCACGCCATTATCCCCCCCGAGCGCTTGGTGCTTATCGAAAACACCATCGATCTCTCCCGCTTTGTGCTCGACCGGTCGCCGGCCGCCAAATCCCGCCTGGGCCTGGACCCTACCCGTCCGGTCGTCGGCGCCATCGGCCGGCTGGCGCCCCAAAAAGGGCCTACCCATCTGCTTCGGGCGGCTCGCCTACTGATCGACGGTGGGCTGGATGCCCAGTTCCTGCTGGTAGGGGAGGGGGAACTTGAGGGAGAACTGCGCCAGATGGTCACGGATCAGGGCTTGGGCGATCACGTCTCGCTGCCGGGTTTCAGCAATGATATCCCCCAGGTGCTTGCAGCGTTGGACATCTTTGTCCTACCTTCACTGTATGAGGGATTGCCCTACACGTTGATGGAAGCGATGGCGGCCGGCTGTGCCGTCGTTGCTACCGACGTTGGCGGTAACCGGGACCTGGTTCAGCATGAGGAGACCGGGTTGCTGATCCCCCCGGCCGACGCCAATGCACTCGCCCAAGCACTGATCTGCCTACTGTCCCTCCCAGGCGCTGAGGAGAAGAGGAAGCGGTTGGCGCAGAGGGCACAGTCGGCCGCCCGGGCGCGGCCTACCCCTGAGCAGACGACGCGCCAGATGATTGAGCTTTACCGGCGGCTCGTAGAGGGTCGGCCGGCATCCCGCTCGTCGGGCCTGGCGCTTGGGCCGCAGGTGCGTGGTTGAAAGCAGTATGAGGCGCCGATGAAGAGAGGAACAGCCAATGCGCTGGCGCTGGCCTTTGCCGTGGCCGGCTGCCTGATCCTGAGCCGGGGGGCGATCCAGCTTGCCTCGGACCGCATGAAGATGGCCGCCGCTACCGCGACCCCTGCTGAGCGATTGGTGCCTACGTTTCCGTCCATCCCGCCCACACCCCTTCCCTGGACTCCGCGTCCGGCCGCCACCAGCACACCGATCGCGAGCGTCTCACCGACGCCCGGCACGAGCCGCGCGCCAGCGACGCCGGTCAACCCCTCTCCTGCGCCAACGGCCGTCTCTGCCATGCCCGGGGGCGCGGTGGCGGCCGGTCCATCCGTGGTGCCGGCCGACCCAGCCGTGGCGCCGGTTGTGCCAGCAGTGACTCCCATGGGTCCCGTCGCCTCGCCTGGGCTGGATCCAGGGGACGTTCGGTGGCGCTTTGGGGCTGTGGACCGGTTGGGGGCGCTGAACTCCTATGCCGTGGAGGCCCTGAACGCCGGATGGTTTCTGGCTGGCATGGAAGACGGGCAGGTTCCGCCTGGCACGGAACTGGCCCGGATTGTAGACGTACATGGCGGCATAGTTTCGCCCGACGATGAGGCGCTCAGTGCACTGGTGATTGCCGGACCAGGGTCTCTATGGGAGATCGGAAACGAGCCGGATGTGATCTGGCAATCGAATAGCACTCCAGAGCAATACGCCCATGCCTACCACCATGCATATACGCTCATCAAGGGTGCAGATCCGACGGCCCGAGTGGCCGTGGGGGCTGTATCTCAGCCGACACCACTGCGGCTTACCTATCTTGATCTCGTGTTGGAGGCTTACCAGGATCTCTTCGGGGAAGCGATGCCGGTTGATGTCTGGGCAGTTCATAACTCGATCTTGCGCGAGGAGCGGAACTCGTGGGGGGTTGATATTCCGCCGGGAATAGGAGCCGACACCGGCCGCTTGTACGAGATAGAGGATAATGACAGGTTGGACATCTTTCAGCAGCAGATCATCGACTTTCGCGTCTGGATGCGGGACCGGGGCTACCGGGATCGCCCGCTCTACCTGACCGAATTCAGCGTGTTGATGCCGGCCGAATACGGTTTTCCGCCCGAGCGGGTGATAGCCTTTATGACGGGAGCCTTTGATTTCCTGCTCGGCGCGGTGGATGATGAGCTGGGCTATCCGGCCGACGGCAACCGGTTGGTTCAGCGATGGGTCTGGTATTCGGTAGCGGACACCGATGAGCCGGATCATTATCCAACTGGGAACCTGTTCGACCCGGAAACCAAGGAAATGACCGCCGTGGGGCGGGCATTTGCCGACTATGTAGCGACCCATTGAGAGTTCCTTCTGGAGGATCGTGATGCAGCTCACTCCCAAATCTGAACTGGACGCTCGGATGGAAAAGCTGCAGGTGCGGCTCGGTGCGGCCGGCCTGGACGGAGCGCTCATCCTGCAGAATGCCGACCTTTTCTATTTCAGCGGGACTATCCAGCGGTCCCACCTGTACGTTCCGGCCGACCCCACCCTGCAGCCGCTGCTGATGACCCGCAAGAGCCTCGCCCGAGCCCGGCGCGAGTCCCGGCTGGACGAGAGCAGGATCGTACCCCTCAACAGTCCGCGCCAACTGCTGGAGTTGATGGGGGAGCACGGCCTCCCCGCTCCGGGCCGGCTGGGGATGGAGCTGGACGTGCTGCCGGTCAATACGTTCCGTTACTATGAGGGCATACTCGGTGGCGTTGAGCTGATCGACTGCTCGCCTATCATCCACCGGTTGCGCGCGATCAAGTCAGCGTATGAACTGAACCTCATCCGCCGGGCGGCGCAGGCGTCCCAGGCGATCTACCTTGCCATCCCGGCGCTGCTGCGCGAAGGGATGACCGAACTGGAGTTGGCCAGCCAGCTAGAGGCGATCGCCCGACGGGCCGGGCATCAGGGAATCATCCGCATGCGCAGTTGGAACAATGAGATAGCTTATGGCCACCTGATGGCAGGAGCCAGCGCGGCCGTCCCCAGCTACATGGACTCACCCACCGGCGGGCCAGGCCTCAATCCGGCGATAGCTCAGGGGGCCGGCACCCGCCCCATCCGTGCCCACGAGCCCGTGCTCGTCGACTATCTCTTTAGCCCTGACGGGTACCTGGTGGACCAGACCCGGATATTCGCCATCGGCGAGATTGCCGCCGACCTGGTGCGCGCGCACGAAGCGATGCTGGCGGTCCAGGCGGCCGTAATCG
>WSZX01000484.1 GCA_013139935.1 Ardenticatenales bacterium | reverse complement strand
GCGGAGCCGCTTTGACGAAGCGCTCTGCTGGTATTCTCACGCGGAAGCGTGCTGGCGCAAGATGGGCGACCGCATGGGCGCCAGCCGAGCGCTGCAGGGTCAGGCCCTGGTCTATTTGGACACCGTTCGGCCGGCCCGTGCAGAAGACTTGCTGGTTGAAGCGCTGAAATTGAGTGGGGGCCAGAAAGACCATCGGAACCGCGCCCGCTTGCTGGAGTTGCTGGCAGAGAATCAACTCAACCTTGGACGTCCAGCCGAAGCTGAAAGACTCTGCGCAGAGGCTCGTCAGCTGCGTGAAGAGAGCCCCAGCGAAAGCCAGCTTGGCGTGCGGGTCTTGCTTCGGACCGGACAACTCGAGCGCGCGCGGGCGATCCTAGAGGGTCAAGTAACGGACGAGGAGATCTTTAGGCAGTCACCCCAGACTCCGGGCCGAGCCCATCACTCTCACCGAGAGGCACAACTCCTTCTGTCCCTGATCTATGCATTTCTGGGTGAAGCGGATGCCGCCTACCGAGCTGCTGAAGCTGGCATGGCGATCGGTCAACGACTCGAGTCGCCTTTGGTCACAGCGATAGGGTATATGAGGATGGGACACTCCTGGCTTATCCGATCCGAGCCGGACGCCCGTTTTCGCGCCATAGAGTGCTTCAATCAGGCTATTGCGTTGGGAGATGCTGTCGCCGTACAACGCACCCGTGTTGAAGCTCAGTGGGGGCTTTGCAGGGCTTTTGGGTTTCACGGTGATTTGGCGGCTGCCGAGGAAGCAGCCGCGCTGGGGGTGGAGATTGGTCAACGAGCTGGTGATCCTTGGGCTGTCGCCATGACCAGATTGACCCTGGGAGCAAGCTATGTGCTGGCAGGCCGCCACGCTGAGGCGACCGAAATCCTGACCCAGGCTGCAATTGCCTTTCGCGATTGCTCTGACAACTATGGACACGCGGCATCTCAGCTCTGGTTGGGAATTGCCTCTCTTCGCCTGGATCAGTGCGAGCGAATGGCAGAGATGGTTGAGGTGCTATTGGACCTCACTGAAATGTACGATTATCATCACCTCTTCACCCAGCCAGCACTCCTCGGCCCGCCGGATAACGGCATCCTGGTCCCCATGCTTCTGGAGGCACGCCGGCGCCAGATTCGACCGGCAACTGTGACTATCCTGCTGCGCCAGATGGGTCTGGCCGGAGTTGAGCTACACCCTGGCTATCGCCTGCGGATCCAGGCGTTGGGTCCTTTTCGAGTCTGGCGTGGTACAGAAAAGGTAGACGATCGCGAGTGGCGGAGATCAAAGGCACTGCATCTATTCCAACTGTTGCTCACATATCGGGGGCGAATGCTACAGAGAGAGGAGATAGTTGAGACCCTTTGGCGCGACATAGGGCCGGAGGCCGTCCAACGGAATCTCAAAGTAGCTCTTCACGCACTGAACAAGGCCCTTGAACCCGACCGCGCTCCCGGTGTAGAGTCAGCCTACATCATTCGCCAGGGAGCCACTTATGGGCTCCGGCCTGGGTCTGACCTCTGGCTGGACACAGATGAGTTCCAGCAGATGATCCGATTGGGCGATGAGCTGGAGGACAACTCGGAGGCTAGCGCCGATGCTTTCCAACACGCCTTGGACCTCTACTCGGGCGAGTACCTGCAAGACTCACTGTACGAGGATTGGGCCAGCGAGGAAAGGGAACGACTGCTGGCGCTCTACCTACGCACAGCGGAAAAGCTGGCGGCAATACGACTGGATCAAGGTCGTTACGATGACACTGTCGCACTATGCCGACGCATTCTGGCGCGTGATAGCTGCTGGGAACGGGCCTATCGGCTTATGATGGCTGCTTATGCCCGCCAGGGTAATCGTTCGCGAGCGCTGCGGGTCTTTCGGACTTGCCAAGAGACGATCAGACGTGAACTCGTCGCAAAGCCAGGGCCACTCACGCGCAGGCTCCATGAGCAGATATCAATAGACGCCCCATCGCAGGATTGGACCATTTAGATCCTCTTGAGTTCAAGATAGATAGTTTTCCCCTCCCGCCCGCCTCCGCGCCCCGTCTACCCAACCGATCTGCAGCGTTTCACCATGATGCCTGGTTACCGATTGGTTACCCCCATATGCTACACTGAAAACTGAAGAAATCCGGCGAATTCTCCATGCAGTCCGCTAGTCGATCCCGGTTTCTTGGAGCGCCAAATGCCCTCTCAGACAAACGTAGCATCCTTTATTCTACGTTTCGTGCAAGAAGAGATCGGTAATCAGCCCTCTCCCACCAAAGCCGACTGGCATGGGCTGATAAAACATGTACAGACGGACACAGAGGAGCGTTTCACCCGCCTGGTCGATGCCCTCGCTTTCATGACGCGCTATGTCGACCTGGATAACCTCGACGAGATCATCAGGGCTGCAGAGATCGATGAGGTAAGCACCACTGAGATTGCATCCTCGGAATAGCCTGTTGCTGATCAGGGGAGTGACCTATGTTTTACGGAGACTGGCTACGGCGGCGAGCCATGTTGTCGCCAAGAAACGTCGCCCTCGTTGATGCTGTCAACAAGAACAAACTGATCACCTACGAGGAGTGGAATCAGAGAACCAATCAGTTGGCGAATTTTATGCGTATGGGCCTCCGCATCTGCAAAGGTGACCGTGTAAGCGTGTACGCCATGAACCGGGTGGAGTATTTAGATGCACTGTTCGCCTGCAACAAGCTGGGGGCGATCCTGCATGTAGTCAACTGGCGCCTGCAAACTCGCGAACTCGAGGGCATCATCAGCGATGCAGCCCCCCGGGCGATTCTCTATAGTCAGGAGTTCAGCGATCAGGTCCAAACCCTCCGCCCGCGCTTGAACGCAGTTGCACATTGGATTGCGTTGGACCATGGAGCGGGGGAAGGAGACGCTCTGTGGCCGGCCGAAAGGCACAATTACCCCCCCACCCAGCCGCCAGCCATCGAGCTCGATTGGGATGATCCGTGGGTGATCTGTTATACAGGAGGCTCTACCGGCGTGCCCAAGGGGGCGATTCTGCACTACCGGTCCATCACGGCCAACTCGGTCAACACGATCGTGAGTTGGGGGCTGCGTCCCGACGATATCGTTCCACAATATATGCCTTTCTTTCACACTGGGGGCCTCAACGTGCTCACCATCCCACTGGTCCATATGGGCGGTACAAACATCGTCTGTGCCGGTTTCGATATCGACCAGCTTTTTGATCAGATCGAACAGCTAAGGGTAACCTTCTTTTTTGCAGTCCCGGCCATGTTTCTGGTGATGATCCAGCACCCACGCTGGGAGTCCATGGATCTCTCAAACGTGCGCCTGGTAATGGCGGGAGGGGGAATCTGTCCATCCGTCGTCCACGAGGCGTTCTGGGAAAAAGGGGTCGAGTTTAAGAGCGGTTATGGGCTTACGGAGGCCGGTCCGAACACCTTCTGGCTGCCAACTGAATACGCCAAGAGGAAAACTCGGTCGGTCGGCCGGCCCCTGTTTCATGTGGACGTCAAGCTGGTGAACCAAAGTGGTGAGGAGGTCGGGTCAAACGAGATAGGCCATCTGCTGATTCGTGGCCCGCATGTTTTTGGAGGGTACTGGAACAGACCCGAGGCCGCTGCGGAGACGATCGTAGACGGCTGGCTGCACACCGGGGACCTGGCGCGTATGGATGAGGATGGGGATTACACGATTGTCGGCCGGCTGAAGGATATGATCAAATCGGCCGGCGAGAACATCTATCCGGCCGAGGTGGAGGATGTGATGCACAGCCATCCCAGCGTCGCGGAAGCCGCGCTGATCCCGGTACCTGACTCCAAATGGGGCGAGGTGGGCCGGGCTGTAGTGGTGCTAAAGCCGGGAGTGGATTTGACTGTCGCTGACCTGACCGCCTGGCTGCGCGAGCAGATGGCCCATTTCAAGGTCCCCAAGTCGATCGTGTTTGTGGATTCTCTACCAAAAACCGGGGCCAACAAGGCAGACAGACAGCAACTGAGTGAGCGGTTTGGCACATAGAGGAGAAGGTATGATGCGTCTCAAGGATCAGGTGGCTCTCATCACCGGCGGCGCGGCCGGAATTGGCAAGGCAACGGCAAAACGCTTTGTTGAAGAGGGTGCGAAGGTAGCTTTCTGTGACATCAACCGGGAGATCGGAGAGGTGACCGCAGAGGAGCTTGGCCCCGAGGCCGCTTTCTATGAGGTCGATGTCACCGACCGGCCGGCAACCCAAAGATGGGTGGACGAGGTCCTCGAGAGGTATGGCCGGGTGGATATCTTGATCAACAACGCCGGTGTGCTGCGTGATGCTGCCCTGGTCAAGGTCAAAGATGGTGAACTGCTCAAACAGCTGCCCGAGATCGATTTCGACCTGGTGATAGCGGTGAATCTCAAGGGCGTGTTCAACTGCACCCAGGCTGTCGCACCGACCATGATCCGGCAAAGGAGCGGCGTCATCCTCAATGCCAGCTCGGTCGTCGGCCTCGATGGAAACTTTGGTCAGACCAACTATGTTGCCACCAAGGCGGGCGTCGTTGGGATGACCAAAGTCTGGGCGCGTGAACTCGGCCGCCATGGCATTCGTGTCAACGCGATAGCGCCGGGGCTTATCGCCACAGAGATGATCATGTCCATGCCGGAGAAGATCCTGGACGGGATGAAAAGACGGACCCCCGTCCAGCGGCTGGGGCAGCCGCGGGACGTTGCCAACGCCTATCTCTTCCTGGCCTCGGATGAGGCAAGTTTCATCTCGGGCGCAGTGCTGCGGGTGGACGGCGGGATTGTGATCGGGACCTGATTTCAAGATAGTGGCTAGAGAGAAGAGATAGAGTGAAGACGAAAGGTCGGAGCAGGAATGTGATATCTCCACACCCTGTTTCTGTTGGGATTGTGAGTGCCGGCATGTATCTGCCAGAGTTGGTGCTGACCGCGGCCGACATTGCCCAGCAGAGCGGTCTCCCCGAATGGGTAGTTCGCGACAAGCTGGGCATCATCGAGAAGCGCATGGCGGGCCCGGACGACCACCCCAACCAAATGGCCGTCTGGGCGGCTCAAGAGTGCCTGTCCAAGTGCCAAATCCCGCCGGAGGAGATAGATCTTGTCATCTGCACCACTGAAGAGTGGAAAGAGTACCTCCAGTGGACAGCGGGCATCGACCTGGCATACGAGATCGGTGCGACGAAAGCCTGGGGCATAGACCTGCACATGCGCTGCTGCACCACGATTGGCGCCCTCAAAATGGCCAAGGACATGATGATCGCCGACCCGGAGATAGACACAGTGCTCATCGGCGGTGGCTACCGCACCGGGGATCTAGTTGACCTGCGGAACAATCGTACCTCGTTCGCGTTCAACATCGGGGCAGGGGCGGGCGCGATGTTGCTGCGCAGGAACTGGCCGCGCAATCATGTGCTGGGCTCGCACTTGATGACCGATGGCTCGATGAGCCGGCATGTCGTCATTCCCGCCAGCGGCACGATCCAATTCCCTACCGACCAGGCGGTGGCAGCGGGGTTATTCTATGTTGATCTGGTCGAGCCGGAGGCGATGAAGAACCGCCTCAATGCGGTCTCGATGGACAACTGGATGCATTGCATTGACGAGGCGCTTGGAAAGAGCGGCCGCTCACGGGACGAGATCAGCTTTCTCAATATGATCCTGGTCAAACCCTCCGCTTACCAGGATATGCTGCAGCGGCTGGGTCTCAGTGATGAACAGGGTGTCTATAACGCCAGGTACGGTCACATCGGCGAGCAGGACAGCATCATTAACATAATAGAGGGCAAACGACAGGGGAGGCTTCAAGACGGGGATCTGATGATCATTGTTGCGGCAGGGGTTGGTTATGTGTGGGGCGCCGCCTGCATCAGATGGGGTCCGTGCGAAACGTGAAAAGGGGAAGGGAGATTCAGAGTGCAGTTGCAGTATGGTTCCACCAGAGGTCGACGAGTTCCACTTTCTAGATGGTTGAGGAGGAAGAAAAGATGATGGACTTGACTTTCACCGAAGAACAGGAATTGCTCAGGCAAGCGGCCCAAGAATTTGCAGAGACGCGGATTGCACCCAAGATCTCCGAGATGGAAGAAACCGGGAGGGTCAATGATGAGGTTGTCAGAGCCCTGGGTGAAGCCGAGATGATGGCTCTGACCATCCCGGAAGAGTATGGAGGCCTGGGCCTGGGTTATACCGCTCGCCTGATCGCGCTGGAGGAGATCGGAAAAGTTTCTGTGGCGACGGCGATGATGCTCCAGGTTCTGGGATTAGGGATTGAGCCGATCATCCTGGCTGGCAGCGAGGAGCAGAAGCAAAAATACCTGCCCGGACTAGCGAGCGGCGAACGACTGGCTACCGTGGCTGTCACCGAGGCCACCGGTGGATCAGACCCCGGCGGCAGTCGCTCGACCTACAAGAAGGATGGTGACGACTATATCATCAACGGCCGCAAGGTTTTCATCACCAACTCGCACATCGCCGACACGATCGTCGCTTTGGCCCGAGATGAAGAGGATGATAGCGGCCGGGCCTTTTCGACCTTTATCGTAGAGGCAGGGATGGAAGGGTTCAAGGCGACCCATAGAGAGCACAAAGTAGGTATGCGAGGCTGTAACACCGGCGAACTCTCCTTTGAAAACTGCCGGGTCTCCAAGGATAACCTATTGGGAGTGGAGGGAAAAGGGATGCGCGTGGCCATGGCTGCGATCGGCGATGTCGGCCGGGGCGGTATGGTCGGCTGCGCGCTGGGACTGCACGCGGCCTGCCTGGAGGCGTCGCTCAAGTTCGCCAGCGAACGAATCTTGTACGGAAAGCCGATCAGTAATCTGCAATCGATCCAGAACAAGCTGGCAGAGATGAAGATTGACCTGGATGCAGGGCGCCTGCTGGGATATCGGGCGGCGGCCATACAGGACAAAGGGATACGGTCCAGCAATGAATTTGCAGTGGCCAAGTACTTTACCACCGAAGCGGCGCAGAAAGCAGCAAAGGTGGCCGTGGACATCCATGGCGGCTATGGATGCATGGAGGAATTCGCAGTTTCCCGCTACTATCGGGATGCGGCCGTACTGGGACCCTCGGCCGGGACCTCTGACATCATGAAGGTCATCATTGCGGGCTGGATTCTCAAGCCATACCGGAAGTGAGGAGCCGGGCGGTCGAATTATGCTCAAGATCGTTGTCTGTGTCAAAGCGGTCCCGGACCCCAAGGAAGCTGACCAAATAAGGATCGACCCGGTCAGTAAGACTCTCGTGCGGGTGGATGTGCCGCTGGTGTTGAACCCGCTGGACAAAAATGCCATGGAAGCGGCCGTTCAGCTCAAGGAGCAGTTCGGTGCGCACGTGTCGGTGCTCAGCATGGGACCTCCACCGGCCGCCAACGTCGTCAAGGAATGCCTGGCTCTGGGCGCTGACCAGGGAATACTGCTCTCCGACCGGGCTTTTGCAGGCGCCGATGCCTATGCCACGGCCTATACTCTTGCCAGGGGCATCGAGAAAATCGGTTCGTATGACCTGATCTTGTGTGGAAGGGCCAGCAGCGACGGCAGCACCGAATGGGTGGGGCCAGAGCTTGCGACCTTGCTGGATGCCCCGATAGTCACGATGGTAAAGGAGATCATTGAACACGGCGATGAGTGGTGGAAGCTAAAGTCGGGCTTGGATAACGGCTACCGCGTAGTTCGAGTAAAGCTGCCGGCCGTCCTGACGGTGACCAGAGAACTGAACATCCCGAGAACGTTGAGCTTTTCGGGCATCGTCAAGGCCCGGAGAAAGCCGATCGCCCAGTGGGGAATCGACGACCTGGATGCACCCGAAAAGGCGGTCGGCCTGAAAGGATCGCCGACGATCGTATCCGAGATGACCACCCAGGAGAGCAAACGGGAAGTTGAGATGATTAGCGGGACAAGAGAGGAGATGGCCGAACGGCTGATCCAAAAGCTGGCTGATGCGGGATTCCTTTCGAGTAACTAGACAAAAAGACAGATGGAACTCGTACCAGATCTAGAGCGACAGCCTTTCAGACGCGAGCAATCAATGAAAACGGTGGAATTCAGACACGGCCCCGTGTGGGTCATCGCGGAGCAGATTGAGGGACGGGTTCGCGCAGTATCGTTCCAGCTCATCGGCCGCGCGCGAAAGCTGGCGGACGGGTTGGGCACGCCGGTGGAGGTCATACTGCTGGGAGAGAGCCTG
>WSZX01000397.1 GCA_013139935.1 Ardenticatenales bacterium | reverse complement strand
AAGACCTGATCATCGGCGAGAAACAAAGCGGCGTGGCTGAATGGCTGCTTTCTAAACCAGTGACACGCCGTGCCTACGTTTTGGCAAAGGTGGCCGCCAATGCGCTGGGAGTGTTTGCTCTGTTGGTAGGACTGCCTTCTGCCGTGGTCTATGGCATGTTGTCGCTACGTATGGGCACGCTGTTTCCTTTGGCGCCCTTCCTGTCCGCGGTTGGGATCATGACCATACATACCCTCTTCTACCTAACCCTAACTCTGATGCTGGGAACCATTTTCAACAATCGCGGCCCCATCCTGGGCATTGCGGTAGGTTCTGTCTTGGGCGGGGGCATGCTGGGAGGCTTTATAAAGCCACTATTATACGTCACGCCCTGGATGCTACCGAAAGTCGCTTTGATGACTGCCACCGGTCAGGCGATCCCTACTGAGATGGGAATTGCCCCGCTGGTCGCCACCGCCCTGTGGAGTGTAGTTTTCATCTTTGTGGCGTTCGCAAAGTTCGAGAAAATGGAGTGTTAGTGATGTCAAGAAGGACCAGTGGGCCGTCAGTATGTTGGCGATACCTGGTTTCTGATTTCGAATGTTTGGCAATAATATGCAAGCATCGGAAAGTAACATGAAAGAAAAAGCAGAACATGAACCCAAGTGGCAAATCCCATTCTTTGCCATCTGGACTGGGCAAGCGCTCTCGCTGGTTGGCAGCACCGTGACCCAGTTCGCCCTGGTGTGGTACTTGACCAAGACGACCGGCTCGGCAACGGTGCTGGCGGCGGCGTCAATGATGGCGCTTTTGCCGGGAATTTTCCTCGGTCCCTTCATCGGCGCGCTGATAGACCGCTGGAACCGGCGTGTGGTGATGATCGTGGCCGACAGCGTCATAGCGCTGGCTATACTGTTGCTGGCCTATCTCTTTTGGATTGACGCCCTACAGATCTGGCACGTTTACGTCATCATGTTCATACGCGCCGTGGGTGGGACCTTTCACTTGCCAGCGATGCAGGCCTCGACTTCGCTCATGGTACCCAAGAAGCACCTGGCACGCGTGGCCGGTATCAACCAGACGTTGAATGGAGTGAAGAACATCATCGGCGCGCCGCTGGGTGCGCTGCTGCTGGGACTGCTACCGATGCACGGTGTTATGCTGGTGGACATAGTCACGGCCGCGCTGGCGATTGGGCCACTGTTCTTTGTGCATATCCCGCAGCCGAAACGCACGGACGAGGGCAGGGCGCAGAAGCAGTCTATATGGGCCGATCTGGGGGATGGACTGCGCTACCTCCGGGGTTGGTCGGGCTTGATGGCGCTGATAGGATTCGCGCTGATACTCAAGATAGCACTGACCCCAGCCATTTCGCTCATCCCTCTCTTGGTATACAAACACTTTGGGGGTGGCGCGGCCCAACTGAGTCTATTGGAAGCGGTCGCGGGGGTAGGCATCATATTGGGTGGGCTGCTTCTGAGCATCTGGGGTGGCTTTAAGCGACAGATTGTTACCGTGATGACGGCCGTAATCGTATTTGGTTTGGGTTTTACTGTACTGGGCATGGCTCCCGCCGGGATGTTTGGGTTGGCCCTGGTTAGTATGTTTGTGGTGGGGCTGATGTTGCCGATGATCGACGGGCCGGTCATGGCCATTCTGCAAGGAACGGTAGCGCCAGAGATGCAAGGGCGTGTATTTACCATGATGAACAGTTTGCTCAACTTGACCGGACCGATCAGCCTGGTCTTTGCCGGACCGGTGAGCGATTGGGTTGGGTTGCAGGTCTGGTATGTGGCAGCCGGGGTACTGTGTGGGGTATTGGGGGTGATGGGCTTTTTCATCCCGGCGATCATGAACGTTGAGGAGAATAATAACGGGGCTGCTGCCGTCGGGGCAGAGAGCGATCAATTGGCATCGAGAAGCGCAAATTGTCCAGCCCACTCCTGACCACCAAACTCTATTTCCCACCTCCGGGCCCCAACTTGTCTCGCGCCCTCGCCTGATCGAGCGGCTGAACGCGGGCCCCCGTTCGCGCCGCAAGCTGACCCCGATGCTTCTCATCGGCCTCATGATCCGCCCCGGCAGGCTTTGGCACACCTCCTCTGCACCGCAGGTGCAAGTGAGACCAGGCTGCGGAGCAGACAGGAATGTATCAAGTACGTGGTCACCTGACCAGGTAAAAGACTAACCACCGGACCAGGCTCAGAACTCCCCGGTCGGCCGATACGCCGGGGAGTTTCCGGTGCTGCACTGGGAGCATGAGATCGGGCAGGGAAACATTCAGCAAACAGAAAGGAGCAGAAAAATGAGACAGAATTCGAGCAAGGGAGAAATCTCCCACGAGACCGCGTATTATCCGCCTGGAGGAGATAAGGTTATGGAATCGCGAAAACGACCATTGTTAGGGGTTTTGTTGATTTCAGGCTCCTACTGTGTAGGTGTGGGAGCTTTGATTGTTGCGATGTTCTCCAATCACGAGCAAGTTGGCGCCCTGATTGCCAACGTACATGGCGTGCCTGCTCTGGCAGGATTTCCGATCCTGATCCTGACCTGCATGGTGGGGGCCCTGGTTGCGATTGGGCTCTACAAGATGACCTCGTGGGGATACTGGATCGCCTTGATTTACGCTCTCTACCTTCTTGTCGTCCCTCCCCTTCTCGTAGGTAAGGATGCCTCGCTTTTCGCCAATCTCACTTGGCCTTTGACTATGGCAGTCTATCTCATTCTCAGGAGAAAGCGATATTTCGGTACCCTCCAGAGCACATAGCAAGGCGCTTCACTGACGGGGATGGATCGCCAGCGGAATCCCCGCCAGTGAGCTTGGTCGCCAGATGCGCAAGGGCCGCACGGGTTTTGACCAGGAGACCCTGGTATTGAAGGACTCGCTGTAAGTCAACACGGAGAGCATAACGTGACCGAGATGGATCAGAG
>WSZX01000112.1 GCA_013139935.1 Ardenticatenales bacterium | reverse complement strand
TCCCTTGGCGATCTCTTCGGTGATCGGGGCCCACACGCCGCTGCCAAGGATCTCATAGGCCAGGCCCGCGCCGGAAAAGAGCCAAGTGGTGGGGATGTCCAGGATCGATTGGGCCAAGAGCGCGATGATAGCGGCCGGGACCGTGCCCCAGACGAGGGCCAGTGTCAGCAACCACCAGGGCTCTTTCTCGTGCCGGTCAAGCCAGTTGACAAACCGGCCGTAGATGACAGTGGGGATGAGCCCAACGACGATTGAAAGCAGCAAACCTACCAGGTCCATGTCCTATGGGAAGATAGACACGGAGAACACTGCTCCATCTGTCACGGAGCACTTGACCGACGATTCGCGCAGGCGGTGTGGTACATTCGTGAGACGGGCACCGTTTACCCGAATGGGATGGTCCCGGGCAGTCTGTGTCGAGTGGAGGTGATCGATTCGGGTTCGCGACGCCGCTGGCAGCACGCGGAGCACATTAGCGGTGGAGCGACCGGTCGAGCCACTACGTCCGGACTTTCGGCGCCCCTCTGGGTGGCTCACGATCTCTTGGCTTGAGCTTTCTGGATCTTGGCCCAGGAGTCCCGTAACGGCACGGTCCGATTGAACAAGAGTGCTCCATCCCTGGACTCGGGGTCGACACAAAAATAGCCCTTTCGCAGGAACTGGTAGCGGCTTCCAGGTACCGCACCAGACAGGCTGGGTTCCACGCGGCACGATGTCAATGTCTCCAACGAGTTCGGATTGAGGTTGGCTTTGTAGTCAGAGCCATCCCCTGTGTCGAATGGGTCTACCTTGGTGAAAAGGTGATCGTACAGGCGGACCTGCGCTGGGAGCGAGTGGGCGGCCGACACCCAGTGCAGTGTTCCCCTCACCCTGCGCCCGTCTGGCGCCGCACCGCCACGTGTCCCTGGATCATAGGTGCAGTGGAGTTCGATCACCTCGTTGGTTGATTCGTCCTTGACGACTCGCACGCAGGTGACGAGATATCCGTGCTTGAGTCGTACCTCGCGGCCGGGTGCCAGGCGGAAGAACTTTTTCGGTGGATCCTCGTCAAAGTCCTCCCGTTCGATGTAGAGCGCACGTGAGAAAGGGATTTTGCGCGTCCCCATGGCCGGGTCCTCGGGGTTGTTCAGCGCTTCCATCTCTTCCACCTGATCCTGCGGATAGTTGTCGATGATGACTCGAAGGGGACGCAACACAGCCATTACGCGCGGAGCGCGCTTGTTGAGGTCCTGTCGGATGCAGTATTCGAGCATGCCGATATCCACCACGCTATTGCTCTTGGCCACTCCAATAAGATCGCAAAAGTTCCTAATGGCCTCTGGCGTGTATCCTCGCCGGCGCAATCCCGATAGCGTGGGCATCCGCGGATCATCCCATCCGCCGACATGCCCGCTAGCTACAAGTTCTAGCAGCTTGCGCTTGCTCATTATCGTGTAGCTGAGGTTCAGTCGAGCGAACTCGATCTGATGTGGATGGTAGATATCTAGAGCATCGAGATACCAATCGTACAGGGGCCGATTGTTCTCAAACTCCAGGGTGCAAATCGAATGGGTGATCCCCTCGATCGAGTCGGATTGCCCATGAGCAAAGTCGTACATGGGATAGATGCACCACCTGTCGCCGGTTCTGTGATGCGTTGCCCGTAGAATCCGATACATGACCGGGTCTCGCAAGGCCAGATTTGGGGATGCCATGTCGATTCTTGCTCGAAGTACGCGGGAGCCATCCTCAAATTCCCCGGCCCGCATGTGCTCGAACAGGTCCAGGTTCTCCTCGGTGGAGCGGTCACGATATGGACTCTCGGCGCCGGGTTCGGTCAGCGTGCCACGGTAATGGCGGATCTCTTTGGCGCTCAAGTCGCAGACGTACGCCTTGCCAGCCTTGATGAGCTGCACTGCGAACTGGTAGAGAGACTCAAAGTAATCTGACGCGTAATACAGTCGATCCTCCCAGTCGAACCCAAGCCATCGGATATCCTCCTGGATCGACTCGACATATTCTACTTCCTCTTTGATGGGGTTGGTGTCATCGAACCGCAGGTTGTACAGGCCGCCGAAATCCTGCGCGATTCCAAAGTTGAGGCAGATCGATTTCGCATGCCCGATGTGCAGATAGCCGTTCGGCTCGGGCGGAAATCGAGTGTGGACCCGGCCGCCGTATCTGTTCGTCGTCAGGTCTTCTGCAATGATATCTCGGATAAAATCGGTGCTCGTAGACTCGGTCATCATCATCTTGGCTCTCCGTCTGGCTTTCTGCCTGGCTATTGAGGCTAGTAGCGTTGCGTTTTATCCGCGCCCGGCGCAAATCGCAGTCAAATCTCGTTCCGCTCGTCCAGCACTATCGGTATGCGCATCCTCCGCCGGGAAAGAGCTCCTCCAAAGGAAGCTGACTCCAAGCCGCGTGCGATCGCCCGGTCGGGTGTATGCGCGTGCCGGACTGCGTACATTGTCCATCTAATCCCTATCGCCTGAGCTTCCGCACAATGCCCGAAACGATATTCAGCCTCGGCACTTGGCGGATATACGTCTCGTAATCTACGCCGAACCTTTCCACGAGTTCCCGATCGGCATTTCTGGTGATCTGATCCATGCTTGCCATCCCCATCACAGCTAGAACGACAATCAACCATTGCTGACTGACCAACACGGCCGCTGGGTACATTAGAAGCCAACCAAGATAGAGAGGATGACGTACGATCGAATAGACCCCACCTGTCACCACCACCGTTGTGGCGGTAAAGTCTCCTCCCGCTTGGGGGTTCCCCTTTCTTCTCAAAGTAACCATTGCGAGTACAATCAGCAATATGCCCACTCCAACGATGACGTTGCCCACAGCGAAGAGAGACTGACTTGCGGGGTTATGAAAGGAGAGGAGAAACAGTAGCCAGCAGAGAACGATGGTAATGCTTGCGATGGGAAAAGCCAGAGTGCTTGATCGCGATTTCATGACCCTCTTCCTATTGGAATCCCAGAATGGGTTGAGGAACCCGCTGGTGTCTGGATCGCCTAGTGAATACGCAACCGAACTTTGCCGATCAAAACCTGAACCCATTATACGGCATTCCACAAGTAATGCTACACCTGGGGCACAGGGACCCATGCAGACGGAAAAGGGGTATAGGTGGCGCGACGACCATCAAGCCGGCCTGGGCTGGCTGGCGGTTGTATGGGGTTCTGGATCCGTTTGCGCCGGACGGCCGGGAGAGTGTGCCTACGCCCCACAAAAAACACCCCGCCGCTGGAACGGCTGGGCGTTTTTCAGTTGGCTGAGGGACCTGGATTCGAACCAGGAACGACGGATTCAGAGTCCGCTGTTTTACCGTTAAACTATCCCTCAATGCGGCTGGATTCTACCATAGGCACGGGGGGCTGGCAAGATAAAACGCTGGGCCTCGGACATTAGTCCGGACACGACCTGTTCTCGCGACCGCGTCAAGGGATTGGGGGGTGTGTTCAGGGCGCGAAGCGCCCTGAACACACCCCCAGCTTGCCCTTTTTAGGGCGGCTAGTAGGCAGAATATGACAATTGTCCGAACTCTTGTCTGAACACCGGAAAACGGCGAGGAACACGGACATCAAGCGGGTTCACCAGCCTGGTTTGGTCCTTCTCAATCTCTTTGCACTTGTTCAACAACAACTTGGCATTCCTGTGGCCGCGGAGTGCACCTGATTCACGATCCGAAACGGGAAGTTATTTCTTATCAAGTGCTTCGTGCCAGCTCCTCAAGACGGCTCAAGGCCCGATCGATCCGGGCCAGGGTCTGGTTCCGGCCCAGTGCTGACAGGGTGCCAAAGAGGGGAGGGGCCACTTTTTGACCGGTGACTGCTACCCGGATGATGCCAAAGAGCGGCCCTGGCTTTAGGTTCATCTCGCCTGCCAACTGGCGTAGGCTCTCCTCCAGGCTCGCGTCGTCAAAGCCACACAGGTTCGCCAGCATGTCCCGCGCTTGCTGCAAGGCGGCGAGAGAACCGGCCGCGTCCATCTTTTTGCCTATCAGCAACGTGGGCTCGTAACGCAACTCCTCGGCAAAGAAAAAGCCTATCCAGTCTACCGCGTCCTTGAGCGTCTTGATGCGTTCCTGGATGAGTGGAGTGGCGCGGAGCAGCATGTCGGTGGTGATGGCGAGGCCGGCCTCTTCCAGGAATGGCCGAATGGCAACTGATAGGGTCTCTGTTTTCATCTGGCGGATATAGACGCCATTGAGCCATTCGAGCTTGCTGTACGGCAGGCGAGCCGGCGAAGGGTTGACATCCTTGAGGTCAAAGCGTGGGATCGCCTCTGCCAGGCTGAATACCTCGCGATCATCGCCGAACGCCCACCCTACGTTGCAGAGGAAGTTGGTGAGTGCCTGGGGAAGATACCCGGCCGAGCGGAACTCGCGCACCTGGATCAGCACTTTCTGGCCGCCGTCGGTGAAGGCCTGGGCCCGTTTACTCAGTTTCCCCTTGCCGCTGGGGTTCAGAATCAGCGGAGCGTGAGCGTAGACAGGTTTCTCCCAGCCAAATGCCTCGTACATCAGGGCGTGGAGCGGAGCCGTCGGGATCCATTCATCGGCTCGCACGATGTGCGATATCTCCATAAAGTGATCATCAACCACATTGGCCAGATGGTAGGTGGGAAAGCCGTCTGACTTTAGCAGTATCAAGTCCTCCAGTTGATCGTGCTCAAAGGTGATGTCGTCCCGGATCAGGTCGTGGATAGTCGTAGCCCCTTGCAGGGGAATCTTGAAGCGGATGACATAGGGAGTGCTGGTGCTGTCCAATTCGGCAATCCGAGTGGCGGTCAGAAAGCGGCAGTGTCGGTCATATCCTGCTCTTCGGCCTAACCTTTGCTGTTCCTGACGGGCTGCCCTGAGTTGCTCCGCTGAACACCAACACTTGTAGGCATGACCGAGTTCAATCAGCCGGTGGCCCCATTCCCGGTAAAGATCGGTCCGCTGGGATTGAAAGTAGGGGCCATGCTTTCCATTGGCCATGGGGCCTTCGTCCCAGTCGAGCCCCAACCAGCGGAGGCCGCTTACAAAGTCATCCAGCGCTTCAGGCACAAACCGGCTGCGGTCCGTGTCCTCAATACGCAGGACAAAAGTGCCGCCACGGCGGCGGGCGAAAAGCCAGTTAAAGAGCGCCGTGCGCGCGCTGCCGATATGCAGTGGGCCAGTTGGACTGGGGGCAAACCGAACGCGGACCTTTTCCATCATCGCTTGAACTCGAACTGTTGGTTGCGCATGAGCACGCTTTCCACCAGACCAATGCCAAACAGCAGAGTGACCAGGGAGCTTCCCCCATAACTGACGAACGGGAGCGTCAACCCGGTGACTGGCAGCAACTGCAGGTTCATTCCGATGCTAACGGCGGTCTGGAAGAAAATCAGGGTGGCAATGCCGTAGCAGAGGAACGCGCCGGCCGGCTCTCTGGACAGCTTGGCGACCCGCAGTATGCGAAAGATGATGATGGCTATCAACGCCAAGATGACCAACGCGCCTACCATCCCTACCTCCTCGGCGATGATCGAGAAGATAAAGTCGGTATGGCGAACACGCAAAAAACGTAACTGGCTCTGACTGCCGAGAAGGTACCCCTTGCCAAACAGGCCACCAGATCCGATGGCGATGAGCGCCTGACGGATATTGTACTCCTGGTCAGGTACTAGACTGGGGTTGATGAAGGCAAGGATGCGCTGCTTTTGGTACAGTTCCATCAAGGGCCAGAGAATGGGGATGGCCATCAGCCCGGTCGCCGCAATCGATCCCACGTGGAGCCAACGCATTCCTGCCAGCCAGATCATCACAAACCAAATGACCATCATTTCCACACTCATCCCCAGGTCAGGCTGGAGAAAGAGAAACAGAACCGGTGCCATCATGTAGGCAAACGAGAGCAGTACGGTGGACAGCTTTTTGATCCTGTCTTGCCGGATAGTAAGGAATTGGGACAGGCTGACGATAAGAAGCACTTTTGTCAGCTCTGAAGGCTGCACTGCCCCCTCCAACAACCAGCGGCGCGCACCCGCTTCGCCGAAACGCCCGCTCAGGAAAATGAGAAACAACAGCACCAACACAAGGCCATAGATCCACCAATGGGCTGCCATAAGGTTGCGATAGTCAAAGCCAGCAACCAACAGCGCCACGAGCAGGCCCAAGATGCCATAGATGATCTGCCGCTGCACCAAGTCAGCAAGGCTTTCCACCTCCAGAGTCGCACTGTTGATGAATGCGATTCCCATGATGGTAAGGACTACACCTGCGGTGAGCATCCAGGGGTCAAAGTGACGCCAGAGCCGCGTGGTCATCTCTTTCTTGGCATCAACGGAATGTCTGCCACCAGCCGGCAGGCCCGGCCATCCCGCTCCAAGGTGACAACCACGCCCTCTCTGTCCACGTCCACCCGCTGCCCTATTGCGGCGACGATTTCGGCGCCCGGGTTCACGTCGCCGATGACGACAACGTGACCTGGACTCTGGGCCATCCGGCCGGAGCGCAGCGCGCCACGTACCAGCATGCAATCGCTTCCGTTTTCGGCCTCGCTCTGCTTGCAGGGCGCTGAGCGCGATGGCTCTAGTCGCCGGTCGCCGCCGGCGAGTTCCACGCCGCTCCCAGGCAACCTCGTCCCGGGTTCGAGCTTGCGCGCCGCCTCCTGGGTGCATGAATGTTCACTCAGGACCGCCCACAGAACTATGCCGTGAGAGGCCAAGAGGTCACTGATCTTTTCCAACTCGGCCGGGCCGAGCTCTCGCTCTCCGGTGTTCACCGCCGGCCGATCTCCCTGAAGGAACTTCTCTCGTGTTGCCAGTTGATGGGCAAGGTCATCCATCAGCATGTCCCAAGGACCATCACCCAGCGCAATCGTAAGCCCGTCGCCGACACCCTTGATACCCACTGTCGCGTTCATTGAGCGCGATTATAAAGGGTAACCAGCAAAACGTAAAGCGAACCCCTGCCGCATGCCCGGCCGGTTCATCAGGGTTCCGGGATGGCCAAACCCTCGAGCAATACCCGATCATCGGTTACGTTACCGGCAGGGTCCAGTACGTTGAGCCGTCTCATGGTACTCAACAGGTACCAGCCGATCTCGAGCCGGTAGGGGCCGGGGACAGCATCATGACCGACGGCGATGGTGTGACGATCCGTGATCGTCTCGCCGGGCAGCCACTGGCTGGTGGGATAGGTCCCGTGGACTGGCCAGGCATCTACCTGGCCAACGATCTTGTCGGCGGCGTCCAGCAAGTGGACAAAGACCGTATAGTCTTCCGTGACGGGGGTTAGCGCTTGCCATACGAACGTCACATCCAGGGTTCCACCAGGCTGCGGTTCCAGATCGTGGATGTCGGTGGAAAGCAGGGCGATGAGATCGTCAAAGTTGACTGCGCCGGCCGGCAGCGGCGCTCCCTCGACAACTAGCTGCGCCAGCGAACAGGACTCGGCCGGCGGGCGGAGCCAGCCACAGCGCAGCGGCCCGTCCATCCAGACAACGAGCGTGTGTTCCCCGTTTTCAGTTGGGGCGGCGAGAACACCGCCGATGGTGGAAGAGGAGATGTGGATAGCCGTCTCCGGGCTGTCCGCCCAACCGATTTTCGCGGCAAATGTGGTTATATCGTCCGCAATGAGGGTGACGGGAACACCCGCGCCCGGCCGGGCCTGAATCGTCATATCCACTCCGAGGATGACAGTCCCATCGGCCCAGACTCGCGCAGGCCATCGTGGGGCGGGCAACTCTTGAGGCGGTCGGGCTCCCAACACGCCGACGGTCAGCCAGGGACTCGCTTCACCGCTGGGCATCAGGCTAGCATTGGCAAACGGGGCGAGCATTGCCACCTGGAGCTGATAGTCGCCCGGAGCCAGGCTGGGCGGAAGGGGAACCTCGTGTGAATCCACGATGATCTCGCCTGGTCGCCAGGCGGAGGTGGGATAGTAGTTTCCGGCCGGATGCATGCCATCATCCTTCCATTGCACGTTGCCCTCGTCATCCACGAGTCTCAGCCAGACCTTCCAGGTGGCGTCCACGGGAGCGCTGGTTGTCCAATAGAGGGTGATTCGGAACGGATTGGGGTAGGAGGTTCGCCACTCAGTCGCGGCGAAACCGAGCAGCACGATGCTCGGGCCAAATCGGGCATCTAGCCGGCCGTCGAGGGCAGGGGGCGATGCCATGGGGTGCGGACTCACCTCAACCAAAGGCCCGGCCGCCCCGGGAACGGAGCGCAGGTGGTAGACCCCCTCCAACGCCGGCAGAAAGCGGGCCAGGTAAACGGTCTGTCCGGCTGCTATTCGGGCGTCCAGCTCGGCACGATAAGTTGCTTCGTCGGGCAGCACCATGATGTCGATGTCCGGTCGAAGGCCCTCTGTCTGCTGCAGATAGTAGAGGGGGGCTATCTTTTCACTATCCGCCAGTATGGCTGACCTGGCATCCAGATCGAGGGTGAGCACATGGCGTCCCCAATCCTCCAAGGGGTTTGGACCCGAGCGATCAATAGATGGCAGGTTCCTGGTAATGAGGAGCAGCGGAATGACGGCAAACACGAT
>WSZX01000305.1 GCA_013139935.1 Ardenticatenales bacterium | reverse complement strand
AGGGTATGCCATCACGCGGCGGCCCGCCCGACAGCAGCTCGTCGTACTCGATGGTGTGCCTGTTCCAGTTTGTGTTCCAATCTGCTGTGACGCTCTGAAGTCGGGCCGGGCGATCGTCCTCAGTCAGAATGCCCTTTTCTGCCGCCGGGGCAGGGATTGACGCCGGCACCGCCGGCGCGGGTCCCTCACCCAACTCGGGCGTGGTGGCAGCAACGGTATCTGTGGCGGTGGGAACCGGTGTGTTGGATACAGCCTGATCCCTGTCAAGCCCAGCTGCTGCACTGCTGCAAGCTGCCAGCAGCAACACCGTCGCGAGGCTCAACACCAGTCCAACCTCTCGTGTGCTATGCGGACGCATCATTCTCTCTCTTCCCAATTACCTGAAACCAAGCGGAACACAAGGCGTAAATGAGGGCAAAGACCACACCCGTCACAAAGCGCATGGCTACGCCCACGACCCGGGCCGTTTCCTTCCCGGAGACGACCATCGCGCCCGCCGGCCCGGCAACCATGGCCCCCAGTACGTTCATGTTTCAACCTCCATACAAGCATGTTCAGCTGGTTCGGGAGCTGTCCAAGTCCCTTTCAGCCATCTGGATGCGTCAAAGCACAGATATCTTACCCCCGCCACTGGCTTTTTCTGGAACCAGCAGGCCGGTGCGCTAGCGATGGGGTCTGAGGTGAGGCTGAGCACTTGTTTTTGAATGGTGATTCACGTGCACTCCGCGGTCGCAGAACCGCCAAGTTGTTTCTGGACAAGGACTGGGTGTCTGGAAACGAAAAAGAGGAGGCACAGTGCCTCCTCCTGGTCAGCTTTCGGGGGCCGTCTGCTCAGGCAGCGGCTCGTAGTGCTGTCAGCAACGCCTCATACTCTTCCCGGCAATCCTTGCAGCGGTTCAGATGATCCTGCACCAGAGGCATGGCGGCGGCAGCATTCTTCCCAGCCAATACCATGTCGACAAAGTGATCGACCTGCTCGAAACACTCGTCACAGCCGATCTCATCGGGGCGGGTGGTCAGGATCCCCCGGGCCATCTGTTTGAGTAGCTCCGGGTCCAGGCGATTCCGTCTGCGCTGGGAGATCCCCCTGCGCAGTCTTTCTTTGAATGCTCCCCAGTTCCATTTCACCTTTCGTATCCTCACCATCCCGTCTAAATCCAGACGCGATGTATTGCTCTCACCTTACCCTGCCTACGAGCCAAAGGCTGCCAGCACATCCTCCGGTGACAACCCTTCGGCTTCCAGGCTGGATTTGAGCCGCTGCCGGGCATCGTGCAGCAGTTTGTAGAGCGCGTTGCGGTTGGTACCCATTCGACGCGCGACCTCTTCCAGAGGTACACCCTGGATACGCACGGCGACCAGAGCCTGGCGCTGTCTGTCGGTGAGCTCGGTGGCGATCAACCGCTGCAGACTTTCTAGGAAGAGGCGCCGAGTTGCCTGCTGCTCAGGTGGGGCTTGAGGGTCGACCAGGAAATCGGGTACAAAGTCGGGGCCCTGGGACTCGGTAATGGCCTCTATCGACAGATCCCGCCAGCGGCGGCGGCGGAGTTCGGTGAGCGCTACACGAATGGCGATCTTTTGCGCCCAGGTTGTGAAGCGGCTCTCGCCACGGAAAGTGTCCAGGTTGTCGAGGATCTTGAGCAGGGCGTCCTGTACAAAGTCCTCGAGGAGCGCACCATCCACGTCAGAACGGCTGGCCAACGAATAGTCCAGCCCGCGAAGCAGGAAGGCACGAAGGCCGACCAGCGCCCCGTCGCGGCCCGGCCCTCGCAGATCGTCCAGCCATTCCTGGTTGGTGCGGTCCCTCATGGGTCCTCCACGCTCCCGTCTGGCACGAATCATACTGTAAAGGGCAGCGCTCCGCAAGCGGCACGGCAGTGCGTTTTCACAACGAACGGGTGGAGGATCGTGGTGGTCCAGGTCCTACCGAAAAAGATTAGATGCGGTACATGCTCATGCGCCTGTGCGGGCTACTTTGTCCATCCGTCAAGATTTGCGATAGTACACTTGCGTTATGGGCAAGGATCTGCAGTCGTGTTTGGCGCAGATGACGAGAGTAGCCAGACACCTCTTTAGGTCGGATATCTGCCAGCTAGCCCGGGGCTGGTATCCAGCGGCATTATGGCATTGGGAGGAGGAGGCCACAACCAACAGGTTTTTACCACGGACGCTGCGCGCGCAGTTTCTATCTTTTTCCCCTCTGTGATCTCTGCGCAAAGCGCCCGTGGTTCGTTATCCTTCCGGCCGGCAGTCGCCGTCTCCCCCGCAGCACGGCCGAGGAATAGAGACTGAAGACGAGGGAAGCGGCGTCCCTTCGTTCAGGCTTTTGGTTCGCAGTCGATCCTCCAAAGCGCGCCGTCGACGCCCTCAGCGGCAATCTGCTGCCATAACTCGGCCGGTGGGGTACAATAATCTCGGTAGGCTGATCTTGCAGAACAGATGATACACTAGCGCTGGAGCGATAGACATGGGCAAAAAACCCGCCTCGATCTACCAGATCAAAGTCACCCTGGATGGCATACGCCCGCCGGTCTGGCGGCGCATCCAGGCGACCGGCAACACCACCCTACTCAAACTGCACGCCATCCTCCAGACGGTTATGGGCTGGCAAGACTATCATCTGCACGAGTTCACCATCGCTGACGTGACCTATGGCGACCCGGAGAACGATGAATGGGACGAATGGGGCATCGCACCCGAGGAGCGGTACCGGCTGAGCCAGGTCATCCCCGGAGAGGGGTTTCGTTTCCATTACATGTACGATTTTGGAGACGGTTGGAGGCACACGCTGTTGGTGGAAAAGGTCGCGCCGGCCGAAAAAGGCATCCGTTATCCGATCTGCCTGAAAGGCAAACGCGCCTGCCCACCGGAGGATGTGGGCAGCGTGTGGGGCTACCATAACTTTCTGCAGGCGATTGGAGATCCAGACCACCCCGAATATGACCAGCACCTGACGTGGGCCGGCGGCAGCTTTGACCCGGAAGCCTTTGACCTGGAGGAGGTCAATGCCGGGCTGCGCCGGATAGGGCGTGGCGCAGGAGCTTGGAGCGCCTGGCCGCCGGAAGAGGATCAGGTCGAGGAGAAGGGGGTTGCTCCGGCCGAAGCTTGGGCTCAAGGGCTTGATGACGACCAGGGGGCTCGAGCCGAGAACCTGCCGCTGCGCCGGGATGTGATCGCCTTGCTCGCCTACCTGCGCGAGAACCGGGTCACCGGCACCCAGGCAACCGGCAACCTGCCTCTCAAAGCGGTGCGCGAGATCACCGCCCAGTTTGTCGACCCGCCCGAATTGGACCAGGTGATCGGCGATCACATATATCGCCTCCGCAGCGAGGGGGATGTCTGGCCGCTCTATTTCCGGCACGTGCTGGCGTCCGTGGGTGGATGGGCGGCAGGGGGTCCGGGCCGGCGCTGGCGGCTGACCCCGCGTGGCGAGCAGTTCCTGACCATGCCTGCTCCGATCCAGGTATGGCTCTTGCTCGACACCTGGTGGAGGCAGGTCAATTGGGCTATCGCCTCGCCCGTTGATATCAGGGGAGGTTACCTTGCAGCCCGCTTTCGGGAGCTCGCGTTGAACCACCTGCTCGATTTGCGGCCGGGGGAACCGGCACCTTTTGCGCTGTTTGCCGACCGATTGATTGAGGATATCGGGCTTTACTGGCCAATTGAAAATCAGGACCACGCGCGAGACATCCTGCAGGCGGTGGTCAGGCGCACGGTGATCAAACCGTTGATCGATTTTGACGTGCTGACGGCCGACTACCGGCCGCACAAGTTACTCGGTCCGAAATACCCCGAGCTATCCACCTTTCAGGTCACGCCATTTGGGAAAGGCCTCCTGCATTCACTCCGGCCGGTGGTCTAGCCGGGAGTTTAGGCACGAGCAGGGGCGTTCGGCTCGATCTCGCTCTTGAGCGGAGCGCTGGATCGAAACCTGATTGAAGAAAAAGTAGTGGGCAGTTTCGATGAAGCACTTGATAAGGAATAGCCTCCCGTTCTCAATGGTGATTCACAGGTGGAGCGGTCACAAAACCGCCAAGTTGTTATTGAACAAGCACAAAGCGACAATTGCGTGACCCGGCGCCACGGCCGGTCGCGATGTGGATTTCGTGGTGGTCCGGGAGCGGCCGTTTTCAGTGGGCTCACCTTGATCAGCGGTTCAGTGATTCCGGGGGCGCGTGCTCTTGAACCACTGAAGCTCTGAGCTTGATGATTACACTGACTTGATCTGCGCCGGCCGGAACCAGAGGATGTCCTGCGACGGACGCTTGGCGCGGAGTTTTTCCTTTTCTCCCCCTCTGTGTGGTTCGTTATCCTTCCGGCCGGCAGTCCCCGTCTCCCCCGCAGCACGGCCGAGGCACAGACACTGACGACGAGGGCCGCGGCGCCCGGTGGGGGTTGTCATTGACAGGATGATGGGACGGTGACGGGTCTCCACGCCGGCCATGGCGACCGGCCGGACGAATCGCCTGGCGGCACTGGTCGACGGCCGCGCTCGGGTCATTAGCCTGGGTGATGTGGTGGTGCTACAATGTTCCTCTGGCTGTCCTTGTGACCGCCGTCAGGAACAGGCATAGGAGAGAGAATACACATGGGTTTTCATAGCGGTGGATGGTTCGCGTATATTCGCTATGACGAGGAGCGCGACCGACCAGAGGTAAGCCGAGCGCTCTTGCAGCGGGTAATGGCCTACGCCCGGCCCTACTGGGGCCAGGTAGCGCTGATGGTGGGGCTAATCATATTGACCTCGCTGTTCAACCTGATCCCTCCCCTGCTCTACCGGGACCTGCTGGACAATGCGCTACCCAACAGGGACACGTCGCGCCTCAACTTGCTGGCATTGGGAGTCATCGGCATCCCCATCCTGGTCGGCCTGATCGGTGTCGCCCAGCGCCTCTTTGGCGCCCGGATCGGCGAGGGGATTATCTGCGACCTGCGCCAAGCGCTGTACGCCCACATGCAGCGGATGAGTTTGCGTTTCTTTACCCACACCCGGACGGGTGAGATGATGTCCCGGCTGAATAATGACGTGATTGGCGCACAACGAGCGGTAACCGGCACGATGGTCAACATCATCACTAACCTCATTTCCCTCGTCAGCACGCTGGTCATCATGCTGTCGCTTGAATGGCGTCTGACCCTTCTGGGGGTCACCATTCTGCCGCTCTTTATCGTTCCGGCGCGGCGGGTGGGGCGGGTGCTGCGACGGGTGGCCCGGGAGCAGATGGCCCACAATGCAGAAATGAACGCCCAAATGAACGAAACCCTCAACGTGAGCGGCGCGCTACTGGTCAAGATATTCGGTCGCGAGCGTGACGAGATGGAGCGCTTTTCCGAACGGGCCAGTCGGGTGCGCGACATTGGCGTGCGCCAGGCGTTGATTGGCCGCTGGTTCTTCATGGGCTTGGGCTTGGCCGGCGCCCTGGGCACCGCCCTGATCTTCTGGTTGGGTGGACACATGGTATTGCGTGGCACATTCACCGTGGGAACAATCATCGCCTTTGGCGCCTATCTCACCCAACTCTACGGCCCTCTGTCGGCACTGACCAATGCCCGCGTCGAGTTTGCTACCAGCCTGGTTAGCTTTGAGCGGGTCTTTGAGGTGCTGGACTTGCCGGTGGAGATAGACGACCGGCCAGGGGCGGTATCCTGGGAGAAGGCAAAAGGCCACGTGCGCTTTGAAAAGGTCTCGTTCAGTTATGTGGACGAGGACAGCGCGATGGGACTGGCGGATGTCCCTCGCTTTTCCAGAGGGCCGCAAGCCTCTTTCGTGCTATCCAAGGGCGGCACGGCCGCCACGTTGGGGAAAGAGGGAAAAGAGCCCCGCTGGGCTTTGCGGGATCTGAGCTTTGAAATCCGGCCGGGCCAACTGGTAGCGCTGGTAGGTCCCAGTGGAGCGGGAAAGACAAGTATCACCTATCTGCTCCCCCGCCTGTACGATCCGACCGAGGGGCACATAACCGTGGACGGCCACGATCTCTGCAACATAAAACTGGCTTCTTTGGCGAGAGACATTGGCATGGTGACCCAGGAAACGTTTCTGCTCCACGACACCATACGCGCCAATCTGCTCTATGCGAAACCCGATGCGACGCCGGCCGAGCTGGAGGCGGCCTGCCGTACCGCCAACATCCATGATTTCATTGTCGATCTACCGGAAGGATACGACACGGTGGTCGGAGAGCGGGGCTACCGGCTCTCGGGCGGCGAGAGGCAACGAATCGCCATCGCGCGGATAATCCTGAAAGACCCACGCATCTTGATCCTGGACGAAGCGACGAGTCACCTCGACTCTCAGAGCGAAGCGCTCATTCAGCAGGCCCTGGAAAGCGTGATGGAAGGACGCACCAGCCTGGTAATCGCGCACCGCCTGAGCACCATCCTCTCGGCCGACCAGATTCTGGTGCTGGATGGCGGCCGCCTGGTGGAACGAGGGACCCACACCGACCTGTTGGCCCAGGACGGTATGTATGCCAGTCTCTACCACACTCAATTCCGGGATAAAGGAGTTTCCTCTTCGCCGACCTCTACACCACGCTGATGTCCAGCTTGGGCGCACCAGATCTTTTTGCTCAGCCTGGCCAAACCGTGGCCGTTATCCGGCCGCTTGAAGCACTGGGAGGAGGTGGATCGGAAGCGGTCGTTGCTTTCCGGTCCGAAAGGCCCGCCTGTTACCACAACAACGGAGGTACACGCTACGCAGTTTGCCGGGACAGGTATTCTGGGGTTACGGAATGGTCACAAAACCCTGCTGCAGGAAGTGCCGATCAAAGGCAAACGCGATCTTGATGCCTTGGCGGCGCATGATCTCAAAGCCAATGCAGTCCGCGAGACTCAGTTTCCGGCTAGATGCAGTAAGGAGGGCCGCGACGCCGATCCCGTGGCGAGCTTCAGTCACCCATTCGATGCGCAACATGGGCACCACATCTTCTTGCAGGGTCCTCACCGCATCCATTCCCAGCCGGTGTTGCACCAAGGCGAGCGTCTCCAGCAATACATAGTTGGCAGATACCAGATCAGCTTCTTGGGTAATCAGGTCCATCCACGTTTGCTTTGCCGGCTGATGGTTCTGATCGTCAGCGTCGAGGACAGCATAGAGAGCTGATGTATCCACAAATACATTCATTCTCTGTAGGCCTCGGCAAGGTAGTCATCGTGGTTTCTCGAAATATCTGTCTTTCCAGAATGGAAGCGTCCTGCAGCGGCGAGTGCCCGCCGGCGTCTTTCGGCTAGATCAGCGCCAACAGCCTTTTGAAGTAGTTCATCGACGCTCCGACGAATCAACTCTGCCACTGAGGTGTTGCGCTTCATAGCCAGAGTTTTGATGGCCTTTGCTTGCTCTTCTGTCAATTGAATCTGGGTGCGAATCATATCCCTGCCTTGATCAACCGTATGATGTAATGATTACATTCATAGCTGCATGATATCACTCTGAGCAGAGACTGTCAAACCCGGTGCTGGGCAAAGGTGCAGGGGTCGGAGGTGTGTGATCAATGGCGTCGTGGCGGCCGAGAACCTGGTAACCCCAGAAAACCTCGTCTTGCAGAAAGAATGGGTAAGGCCTGCAAAGCCATCAGAACAAGAGTCTGACAGCGCGTTTTTCCACACCCTCCCCACTTAAAGAAATTGCGTCCCGTTTTGAACACGGAATCAGGGCTAGAACATCCACAAGAAGGCCGAGTTGTTCTTGAACAAGTACTCAGGAGGTAAACTTGATTTGCTGAGTCACCCTCACGCCCCGCCGATTGAGTTCCCCGACAAAGAGGCGCGCCGGCACCATGCTCTCAACGCCACCGGCGCCCCGGGCCGTCTGGCCTCGCGCCATCATCTCTGCCACTATGGCCGCACTCCATCCGGTAGTTCGCTCCATGGCGGTAAAACCGGTCTCGTCGTCAAAACGGTCGATCACCTGGACCAGAGCTTCGGCGTCCCGGCCGTCTCTCTTTCCCAGCGCCTTGACGCGCACAATGACCAGGTCCTTGTCACCGGCAAAGGTAGCCTTGGGCTCAAAGAGCGCGT
>WSZX01000369.1 GCA_013139935.1 Ardenticatenales bacterium | reverse complement strand
AGGCGCGACCCTCCCATGATCGGCCGGCCGCATGAATCGGCATAGGCACGTTCTGCCCACGTCGGCCGCAGGCGCCATTGCCGGACCTCACCGGCCGGGTTAGAATACTCAAGCCGTGATCGTCATCATCAACGGCAGCAATGGAACTTGAGATGCCAGTTGGAAATCCTGTCGCAAAAGGACGCACCGCCGAGGTCTATCTCTGGAAGGAGGGCTGGATTATCAAGCTGTTCCACGAGTGGTTCCCTGGCGAGGCTGTTCGATATGAGGCTCAAATCGCTCGGATTGTGCACCAGGCGGGGTTGGCTGTGCCTGCGGTCGGCAAAGTCGTTGAGGTGGATGGGCGTTGGGGGTTGATCTATGAGCAGGTAGATGGACCAACGATGCTGGAGGAAATTAGTTCCAAACCATGGAAGTTATTGAGATCGGCGCGCCTCTTGGCAGAGCTGCATGCCGAAATGCATGCCAGTGATGTGAAGGTGGAATTGCCATCACAACGAGAGCGGTTGAAGGAAAAGATAGAGCAGGCCCAGGGATTGAGTGCCGATCTGCAGCGGGCGCACCTGGAAGCACTGGAGGCGATGCCTGAAGGGGATCGACTGTGTCACGGAGATTTTCACGCTGATAATGTGGTGATCACCAAGCGGGGACTGGTAGTGATCGACTGGATCGATGCAACCCAAGGAAACCCGCTGGCGGATGTAGCGAGGACAGCGGTGATTCATCTGGGAGAAAGAGCATCAAGGAGAGGGTCTTGGGTACAGAGAGTAATGGTGGAATGGTATCATCGGCTATATGAGAGACGGTACTTTGAGTTGCAGGGAGGAGAAAAAAAGGAGTACCGGGCATGGTATCCGATCGTGGCGGCGGCGCGAATGAGCGAGGGGATAGGTGAGCTTGAGGAATGGTTGCGAGGTGAGGCCGAGAAATCGCATAGAGGTGGTTAAGATGTGGAGGGGGTCGGTGGGGGTACAGGGGAGGCAATCCCCTTCCCCCGTCCAACCATCTCGAAAAACCATCCGATAATCGGGTTGGGCCAATTCCGAAAAATCTAGAATGGTTCCGGATGAATTCACCGGATAGAGAAGGCTGAATCGCAACTAGGTTGGGAGCAGATCATGACGAGCAAGAAAATCGTACAACTGGGTTATGGCAAGATGGGCAAGACGCTCTTGGACGATTTGCTCAAGACCGCGCAGTTTGACGAACTGGTGGTGGCCGACGCGAGACCGGGTTTTTTGTCGGAGATCGCTGAAATAGAAGATCCGAGGGTCAAACCCGTAAGCCTGGATGTAGACGACAGGAGAGCGCTTCTCGCCCTGATAGAGGGCGCCGATGTAGTTATCGAGTTGCTGCCCGTTCGCTACACCATGCAGGTTGCTCAGGCGGCCGTAGAAGCGGGAACCCACATGGTGAGTTCCGTCTTTATCATTGACTGGAGTATCCAGGACCCGGAGGGAGCAAAGCGGCAGCAGGAGCAGATGGCTCAAGTAGACCAAAAGGCCAAGGAGAAAGGGCTGACGATCCTGAAGGAATTCGGTATGGATCCCGGACTCGACCTCATCGTCGCCGGGGAAACTGTGCGCCAACTTGACAAAGTGAAGGTGCTCTACACCTACGGAGCGGGCTTTCCGGAGCACCGGTTGTCACAGGCAAATCCAATCGGCTACAAGTTCACCTGGTCCATCATAGATACCATCTGCTCCTACCGTATCCCCGGGCGGATTATCAAGAACGGGAAGATTCAGGAAATCCCGGCCGATGGCATGTTTGTTCCCGGCAACTATCACCTCCTGGATTTAAAGGAGATGGGAGGCCCCCTCGAGTGTTTCGTCAACGGCGACGGAGAATCTCTCGCCAGGCTTTTCCCGGCTATTGCTAAAAGCGCCACGACATTGGGGCGTTTCATCTGTCGCTGGCCGGGTCACGCGGCCTTTTGGGATAAGATGGTGAAAAGCGGGTTCAATCGGATCGAACCCGTAAAGGTGAACGGCGTCGATGTCATCCCTGCGGCGTTCTGCGCCGCCCTGCTGGGCTCCCAGCAACAGTTCCACTATGGTGTGGACGAGAGGGACGTGGCATTGATCCGCGTTGATGCCCGGGGGACCAAAAACGGCAAGCCCACCAGAATAGTCAGCCAGATCATAGATTATCGAGATCTGAAAACTGGCTACACCGCCATGCAGCGTACCGTGGCCTACCCCATGTCTATCGGCGCCCAGATGATCATGGACGGGCGTCTCTCGAAACGGGGCATCGTCGAACCCTCGGAAGTTCCCTTCAAGCCATTCATTGCGGAACTCTGCCAGCGGGGACTGGATATCACGCGGAAGGTTGAACATTGGGACGGCAGTATCGAACCGGGAGGTGAATAGACCTCAAGTGCGGCCGGAGCCGGATCAGAGATCGTAGGATTGACCCCTCCAGAGTCCGATCTTTTTGGAGAATATCAGATTTGCTCCGGTCATTTGCGCCGGTTAAAATGCAGGTCGATCTAGCAGTTCATTGCAGGTATTGAAGGAGAGCGAATGTCTGAACGAGGCGTAGCACCCATGCTTCATGGTGAGATTCCTACCCTCTTTGAAGCGCCCTACTCACAGGACTATGCCAAGGATATCGTCTTGTTGGGGGTTCCGTACGAGGGCATGCTGGTTGCCGATCGTCACACGCTCTACCCTCCCGGGTCACGTCCACCCGAAACTTTTTATGCGCGCTTTGGCGCTGATGAAGCGCCAGATGCAATTCGGCAGGCCAGCGTGATCTATTCACTGGAACACCAAGGCGGGATAGCGGCCGAACTGGATTTCACCAACATTTCGGCAAGACTCCAGATAGTGGATGCCGGCAACCACACCCTTGAAGGTGCGGAAGAGGTTGCCGAACAGGCTGCACGATCCGGCGGAATCACCATCACGCTCGGGGGCGATCACCTCGTACCGTTGCCGCTGGTTAGGGGCAAACAAAAAGGAAAGCCAGAACGAATAGCGATAATGGTATTTGACTCTCATTTGGATTTGCATCCATCTCCCCCATTATGGGCTGGTTCCCAATGGCGTACCCTGATTGATGAGGGCCATGTCCGACCTGAGGACATTATCATTGTTGGACCCCGCGGGGTGCGACAATCACATCGCGAGGTCGAATACGCAAGAGAACATAATGTCACGATAATCCCAATGCAGCAGATTGACGACCAGGGTCTTGCACCGGTTTGCGAGCAGATGGTGGGTCGTCTGCAGTCGGTTGATTCAGTTTACATCTCTCTCGATATCGATGTCGTCGATCCAAGTTTCTGTCCCGCTCAAAAATACCCCGATGCGGCCGGGCTCAATCCGCGAGAGATTCTGACAATGATAAGAAGAGCGACCGCAGCCAAACCCATTTCGGGTTTCGATCTCTGCTGTTTCTCCCCGCGCTATGATGAGGGGCAACGAGGGGCTCTGTTGGCAGCACGGTTTGCTCTTGAAGCAGTCTACGCCCGGTTGCGACACTAGAATAGCAGCCGGACAAGGGGCCCTAGCACGAAAAAACGCAGGCGAATGTCTACTCATCCTCTTTTAGAAATGGATTGCGCCTGCGGAACGTGTCACTTTCACTATACTGGTAGTTTCGCTGGCCCGTAATCGCCTGATTCTGGGCGTTAGGCGCCGTGTTGAGAGCAAGGAGGGTGGATCATGACAGAGGGTGAGGACAGTCGAAATCGGGTCACGAAATGGATTCGCTGGATTGCCCGAATCTGGAGCTTTCCGATCGTAATTTTCGCTCTACTCATGCTTACCGGTTATGCATGGAACTGGGTGACCACCGGTGTAGCAGACCCATATGCGGTGGAGGACTATCCCCCCATTGAAGCCCTACCCCCCATCTTGATGTTTGTGAGTGTCCTGGGATTGGGCATCGCCTGGCGTTGGGAGCGATTGGGAGGAACGATCGCCATTGTATTCCAGTTGGCAGCGTTCTTGTTGCTTTCTTTCACCACTCCGATCACCCGCGATTTCCCCCGGTCAGCGGTCCCCTATCTCATGTCGATAGTAATAGCCACCCCTGGAATACTATTCCTGGTGGGTTGGTGGCGATCGAGCAAGAGGGCAATCCCTAACGAAAGCGCCTGACAAGGGCCGCTCCGGCCGCCGGGTTGCGTCTTGGTCGACCGGCCGGGGGGGATCGACCGGTGCTTTTTCCGCAAGTCGCCGCGGCGCCGGCATGATCGAAACCGGTATAGGATGAGCGAGACCGCTATTGGGGAGGGTGTGTTGCGGTCCTGATCCGGCCGGCCCCGATGCTCAAAGGGGTGTGGTATCGGAGACGCGGCCCTCCCACGATCGGCCGGCCGCATCAGTGGCCGCGTGCCGTCCTGCCTGCGCAGGCCGGCGTGGAACAATGATTACCCCGATTAGCGGTTTGATCCGTGTGATTTGGGCAATCGTGCGATTCGCGATTCGCTCATGGAGCGAGATAATGATACACTGTTGATTAGCTCCCTGGTGAAACCCCACAGGTGCCATTATTCAGAAGATTTCTGGAATATGCATTACCTGGGGACTTGAGAGGGCTTTTCTTCATCATCGCCCAGGAATGGTACCTATACAGCGAGGTTCTGCAAGAGTACATGTTGGGCACCCTAAAGGAGGAAAGAACCATGCCAAGTAGATCGCTCCCAGTTCTGCTTTTGACCGGCCTGGCGCTTTCCATGTGCGCATGCAGTGGCGCGACCACTCCTTCACCCATTGCATCCCCCTCAGCCACAGCAGCCATTGTGCCAACCCAGCTGTCAGCCGCGGTCAATCCCACCTTGCCGCCAAGCGAGACTGCATCCTCCTC
>WSZX01000475.1 GCA_013139935.1 Ardenticatenales bacterium | reverse complement strand
GCGATGATCGGCTTGGTCTCCGGCACCGGCGACTCGCTATCCAGACCTACCACAATGCCCTGCGCCGTCCGATGGCCGAATTCCACCATCACCAAGTGACCGGGCTGCACCGTCCCAGCCAGATCTGGCGGGATGCGGTAGTGGAAGCTACTCTCTAGTGGCGCATCCAGGTTGATGATAACTCGAGCATAGTCCATCATGTGCCTGCGGTACTGAATGTCGCTTGAACTCCGAACGGGCCCCGTTTCACAACTAGCTACCACATCTCCTGAAGCAGTTGGATGGCAGTGGTGAACTGGGTGTCACTGTCGGCCGTGAACTTGGCCCAATCGGCCGCTACGAAATAGCCGGGTACAATACCGTCACGTTCCCAGTTCCCGCCACTCAACGATCGGAAGCTTTCTTCCGCGATCCAGACACGTGAGCCATCTTCAAAGCCATGTGGCCAGATGGTTTCCACGTTGCCCCCGGTCACTGTGCCCACCAGCCGCGCCCGGCCGGTGCTCTGCAGCACTCCGGCAAAGATCTCTGCATAGCTGGTGGTCTCCCGCCCGACCAGGATCACCAGCGGCAGGGTTTGCGAATCGCGAACATTCTCGCCGACCACGACCAGCGGCCGGTCCCCGTCTCGCCGCGCAAAGTGGCCCAGTGTGCCGTCGGCGAAGAGACTCAGGGCGCCCAGCAGGCTGTGCTCCGAGCCACCCTGATTGGTGCGCAGGTCAATCACCAACCCACTGATCGGGCCCGCCGCCCCCAGTTCCTGGAGCCGCCGGCGGAGCAGGGCGGTAGTGTCCTGGTTCCAAAAGGAGCGGATGAGAATGGTGACGATTTCTCCATCTTGCCACCGGCCGGCTACTATAGGTGGCGGGCTGGGGACCGTGGCGCGAACAATAGTAACCTGTCGAGGATGTTGGCCGGGAGTCTGAACCGTGAGAACCACTGGCGAGCCCGCCGATCCAGCAAACTGAACTGTCCCGTGTGTGATGGGATTACCGTCCAGTGATAACAGGCTGTCATGCGGTCGGAGCCCGGCATTCCAGGCAGGGCTGCCTAGATACACGTCGAGCAGGACGGCCGCGTCACGGTCCGGCCGGGGGGCGGTTTCCACACCGATTCCCACAGTTGAATACCCACCGTGAATGGCTGCGTCGGTGACATCAGCCGCAGTGGGTGACTGAAAGACCGAGTGTCCGTCATTCAGTTTGTCCACTAGCTCGGTCATCGCTTGATGGAACTCGGCCCGGGTCATGCCAGCCGCCACCCGCTCTCGGTAGATCGCCCCCCACGCGGGCCAGTTCAGTCCATTGAAATCGGGATAGACATAGTTATCCAGCACCAGATCGTACAATTGGTCAAAGATCCGCAAGTGGCGCGCCGTGCGTTGCTCGGTGGGAGCGCGCACACCGGCCGGGGCGGCGGTGGCGGACAGGTGAGCGGCCTTGAGCTGAGGAGATGGCGTCAAGGGGTTGGTTGGGACGCCTGTTGGCAGTCCGGTCTCCGGGGCCGCAGCCTTTCCTGTGCCGAGAACAGGGCGAGCGGCCGCTGCCAGCGTGGGTATCGGCTGCTCCCCCTGGCAGCCGGCCAGAACCACAAGAGAGAGCAGTACACCGGTGAGCAAAAAGTATAGACGCCTTGCAGGGTCGGTCAATTGCTCCTCAGTCTTCTCACAAGCGTATGCCGCGGGTGGCAAAGTGCTCCTGCCCATCCACCATGCAACCAGACAACACGTTCAGGGACAAGGCCGCGGCTCGGTTTATCACCGGTCCTGCTCCAGGTAGCCGGTCAGCTGTGGCCGAGTGAGTGCCGACCTCGCCGGTGAGTGGCTCGATCTCGGCCGCCTGTTGGCACTCTCAACCCAGCCAGCGGCTCCGCGGTCGCGGCCGGTTCTGATAACGGCAGCGCTCCGGGGGCCGTGTGCTGCCGGATGGATGCCGATTCAGGGCGCTGCGGCCGATCTCTTGGCGGGCCACATGGATCATCCCCGCCTCAACCGGTGGCAGGGGCCGGGCCTGTTATCGCAGTCCGGAAGGGTCAAGCGGCTTTCTGGATCAGGTACGATCAGTTCTGCAGTCAGTGGTGGCGTCCCTTGTGATTGGTTACACTTTGGCCTCGATATCTGGACCGTCTTGCTGCCGCCACCATCCCACCAGCCGGCTGATGCGGATCTGTTGCGCGTTTATCCATCGCTTGGGCCCAACGACCTGCCGGCCGTGTTTTGGCGGGGCATCGGCCAGGCGCTGCAGTTTCCCTGTTTCCACCATCTGGTCAAAAAAGGTCAGAAAGCGGGCTTCGAGTTCCTGACGGGGGAACTGAAAATTCTCCCCGTTATAGTAGGCCTCCAGGGCCAGTTGCTCAATGAAATCATTGAGCAGGTAGATCATCTTCTCGGCCGGTTCGAGCACAATGCCCCAGCCATACCGGGGATCCAATGGAAGGGATCCGAATTCCATTGGAGTCGGCCTGCGAACGGGAGTTGCCTCTTCCTGCTTTTCGTTGATCGTCGCACCGGCAGTGAATGTCTCCCGGCGCCTGGCCTTGAGCAGAGCGGTCAGTTTTGCTCGCAATCTCATGGTTCTCTCCTCAGGAATCCTGTCTGTGGCCCGATTATACCGCAACTGCTGGGAGGGTTCAACGGGTCAGCCTCCGGTCAGGCCGTGGAGCATCTCTTGACGATCC
>WSZX01000335.1 GCA_013139935.1 Ardenticatenales bacterium | reverse complement strand
GTGTCGGTTCACCGGGTGCGGATCGGTGCTCTTCCCGGCCTGGCTGTTGACGACGAGATGCGCGGACGGCTTCTGGGCAAAGGGGGATTCGCTTGGATGAGCACACTGGCAGGCAACCGCAGGGTGGGAGCGCTGATCGGGTGAACGGTGCGTACTCATCTCATTCATGATGGCGCCGCTGCCGCTTGGTGCAGTAGCGCAGAAGACGGCTGGTATCATGGATGGCCCTGCCATTGGGGTTGTCCGCTCTCGCGCCACGGCCGCCACATTCGATCAGGTTCTAAAGTCGTAAACCCCATCACTGACCGGCCACTGCCGGCCGCAGCCGGAACAGACCAGAGTCCCATCGGCCGGAGGGATGCCCTGGAGCATGGTGGAAGGGGTGGAGAGTGGGGTGCAGCATGCCGGGCAAGCGAACAAGGCGCCGTCCGGGGCGGTCGAGCCATCGGCCGTGGCGCGAGAGCGGACGAACACGCTGGGCGCAAATTGCCACCAGCTACCAGTGTGTTGCGCCCAACTCTCCAGTGTTACCAGCCAACGAGTTGGAATCCGTCGCTTGAGCATCTCAGTCCGGAAATGGGAGACAGTGAGGGTCCTTCCCGGACAAAAGCCGCCGGACGCGAGTTGCTCCCGAATCCAAGCCGGGTGGAAATTGTAGTTGAGCTTCACAAACTCGACCGGTTCGCGATCAAAAGGAGACCAGGTCTGTCGCCGCAACAGGTAGCGGATGATAGCTTTGAGGTTCTGCTTGTTGGCGTATTCAAGCAGATAGAGGCCTACCGGCCGGAGCACACGCCGCACCTGGCCAAACACCGCCGGAGCGTCCACCGCGTGATGGATCACCCGTACCTGAATCACGGAATCGAACAGGCCGGGGGAGAAGGGGAGCCGGTAAAAGTCGCCGGCCACGTAGACAAAGCGAGCATCGCCCAGTTCGGATCGCGCATGCGAGAGCTGGGATCGCGAATAATCAAACAGCACCACGCGCCCGTAGCCACGGTAAAGCTCTGCCAGCCGGCCGTAGCCGGCCCCCAGATCCAGCAACAGGTCCCCGGTTGGCGGCAGTAACCGGCGAATAGCGATTCGCTCGGCCGCATCTTCGTATTCGCGTCCCTGACCCTCCCAAAAGCGGGTCCGGTAATCAGAGCCTTCATAATCGCAGATGGGGCGGATGCCGGTCATTGAGGCTGACTCCAGAGATTCGGTGTGTGATGGGCTGTCATGTGTTGTGTCCTGGTTAAGTCAATCCGGGCAGACAGCCGCCCGATTGCTCCCACTGGAGCGATTCAGCGCCTGCCTGCAAGGTGTGTCGTCGTCTCTTTTCCATTGTGGGAACAGAGGCAAACCAACACTCAGCCGCGCAGCCGGCGGACACGCCTGTAGCCAGCAACACCGGACCAGCTATCCTATCGCGATCCGCAAGCGGTGTTCGAATTCGCTGAGCACCATCGCGGTCGCCCCCCATACCTTGTGCTCCCCAATGCGGTAGAATGGAACCCACACCCGGTGGCCCCGGATAGTCCAATCCTCATCCTGATGGACGGCCGGCTCTAGCAGGTATTCCACCGGCACCTCTAGCAGTTCAGCCACTTCGGCCGGTGCAGGCCTAAAGTCGGGCCGGGCAGGATAAAGGGCCACAAAGGGATGGATATCGAAATCGCTGGGCGCGATATAGAGGGATGCCAACCGGCCCAGCATCATGCTGTCCTTGAGGTCAATTCCTAACTCTTCGTCCGTTTCTCGGATGGCCGTCTGTGACAGCGTCTCGCCGGGCTCTTGCCGTCCGCCTGGCAGAGAGATCTGTCCCTGGTGGTTGTCCAGCGTGTCGGTGCGGCGCGTGAGGACAAAGTGGAGTTGGCCTGCCTTGGGGTAGAGCAGACACAGCACCGCGCCCTTGCGGGGGTGACCGGGCTTTGGCGGCGGCCGGTAGGCGGAGCGCGGCCTGGGCGCCATCCGATGTTGGGCGCGACCAGCATCGAATTCGGTCATCTGCAATGCACGCTCAATGTCACCCCGCGCAATCATCGTCCCACGCCGACCGTCGCGCTAGTAGGCGCTGCTCCGCATGGACATAGCCTGGAGCACGGTGCGGATGAGTATCTTGATATCCAGCCAGAGTGACCAGTTCTCGGTATACCAGAGATCGTATTTGGTGCGCTCCCAGATGGAGGTGTTGCCGCGCAAGCCGTTGACCTGCGCCCATCCGGTCATGCCGGCTTTTTCGCGGTGGCGCTCCATGTAGCGGGGGATGCTTTGCCGGAACTGCTGCACCCAAACGGGCCGCTCCGGCCGGGGACCTACCAGGCTCATCTCGCCCAGCAGTACGTTGATCAGTTGTGGGAGTTCGTCCAGATTGGTGCGGCGCAATATGCTCCCCATCTGGGTTCTTCGTGGGTCGTCCTCGGTTGTCCAGCCCGGGCCGTCCTTTTCCGCGTCCTGGCGCATCGATCGGAATTTGATGACGGGGAAGGATTTGGCATCCAGTCCCATTCGCTCCTGCACAAAGAA
>WSZX01000008.1 GCA_013139935.1 Ardenticatenales bacterium | reverse complement strand
AGATTCTCTAGGACAAAGGGGTCGTACAAGTCAATTGCCAGCGGCAAGCCGGCGCGGACCAGAGCGGGATACCGGCGCAGTAAGTAGCCAGATGTGATGATGACGGCCGACTGCCGCGTCAATTCGGTCAGCGGGGCGCCGTTCGAGGGATCGTAAGCAACTAGAGTCACCGCCGGGTGCGGGCTCTGCAGGCCGCGGATGGCGGGGGTTGCCAGAATGACTGGTCGCGCGCCCGCCAACTCCTGGGCCAGGTGCCAGGCGCGAATCGCTGGACCCGCCATTCTCGGTTCCAGCGGCTCATGGGTGACGAGTAAGGCTGACCCGTTGCTCATGTGGGTGGCTCCTGGAACATTTTGTCAATCCCAAAGAGCTGGGTCAACATCTCCTGGACCGGGATGTATTCCTTGAATGGGGGATGCGGGTGAAATGGGGCATTGAAAAGCCCCAGGATCTCGGCATCGCTGCGTTTGCGTCTAGACTGGATATCAGCGCGCTTTTTCATCAAGGATGGCAGGGCATCGATCACGTCATCGGCTGCTACCAGGTGTGCGAGTGCCTGACGCGGCACTAGCGAGGCTTCGCTCCGAAGCAAGCGCCCCAGTTTCTGATGGCCCATCACCAAGACCAGTCGGATCGCTTCGAGAGTCGCAGCATACAGGCCAGAATCCCGTGTGAACTGAGCGAATCGCTGCATGGCCTGACGTAGTGACATCCTGGGCTGCGATGGTAGTGACTCGTCGGTAGGGCCGATAGGATTCGGTCCGCTTGCGACGCTACCGACCATGCGGAATCCGCGCTTGTCGAGACGGCCAAAGATCGCCGCCCGGCGGATGAGCAGCAAGAGAGCTGCCGGCAGGACGCGCTGCAGGTTTGCCTCGCTGTAATTCTTGATGATGGTGTACAGCGCGTTGCGCTCGTACAATACTGCCACCTGCGCGGTGGGCATCCGGGATGACGTGCCATGTCCACGGTGGTAGGTCAGCGCGGCTGGTGCATACAGCACCCTGTGGCCCAACAGCCACAGCCGCCAGCCCAGGTCAACGTCCTCAAAGTAGGCAAAATAATCCGGATCAAAACCCCCGACCTCCATGAACACCTGACGATCCACCAGCAGGGAACCGCCGCAACCAAATAGTATCTCGCTCAGTTGATCCTCACCTGGCGGATCGTCATGTGGCTGGAAACCCATGCCGTAGAAGTTCAGCGCGGCACCGGCGAAATCTACCGCATTGCCATCCCAGCTCAAGATCCTACCACCGACGGCCGCCACGTCTCTGGCCGAACGGGCAGCGGCGGCCAACTCGTTCAGCCAGGCCGGGTGTACTCGCATATCATTGTTCAGGAATACCACATATTCGCCATTGGCCGCCCGTGCTCCCTGGTTGTTTGCCCTGGCAAACCCTTCGTTGTGATCGTTCTGAATCACCTTCACGCCAGGATGGTTGTGCTGCACAAATAGCACCGAGCCATCGACCGAGCCGTTATCGACCAGGATTACCTCCATCCGGTCGGCCGGGTAATCTACCTTGTCCAATGATTTGAGACAGGGTGCCAGGTGGTGGCGCCCGTCCATGTTCACCACCACGACCGATACCTGGGGTCGATCAGTCTTGATGCGCATACTCTGGAGCGGAACTGGCCATGCCGGCCGGGGCCTTGATCGCAGTAGCGTAGCATTCCACGGGGCGATCCAATCGCTTCATCACCTGACCGAGCTGCAGAATCTGACGATTGATCTGACGGTTGATCTGAGGCACCATTTGGTCCAGATAGGGTAGGATCAGCCAGGAGGTCAAGAAGCGCTTGAGACGGTGAACGAGGCGTCCAAGCATCCCGGGCCATCGCGATGGCAACTCGCGGTCCAATGACACTACTGATGTTTCTGTTGGGCAACCCCACAAGGGAGCGGCGGTCTCTGGGTTTTCACCCCACTCCCAGTTGGAAAACCCGGATTGCTTGAGGAAAAAGCAGAGCAACTCTGGGTGGTAGAACGAGACATGCCCGAAATGCAGGTAAAAGCTCTCCAGGTGAGTGTACAGCCCACGCACATTTGGCGTCGTAACAACAATGACGCCCCCCGGTTTGAGCGCGCGCCACGCCAACCGGAACAGCTCGATGACTCTCTCGTAAGGTAGGTGCTCCACCAGATGTGCCGAAAAAATGCCGTCGTAGCTACTCTCATTTGCAGCATGCAGAAAGTCAAATACATCTTGGCACGTCGCATTCACGCCGCGCGCGCGGGCCGCGGTGCAACACTCTGGATCAGAATCCACGCCGAGTACCTCAATCCCCTGCTCCCGCAGGAGGCCCAAGAAATCACCGTCGCCGCATGCGAGATCAACCACACGTTCGCACTCGGCGAACCACCTCTGATAGAAGCCTTGAATGCGCCGCTGGGTTTCCGGTTCTACCCCAATATGGCGCAGAAACCAAAAGTCTATCCCTGCGTTTTCCACTCTAGTCTGCTTCCCAGGTGCCCGCGAAATCGAATAGCCCCGCTGGTGTGGGCGCGCCACGCACCAGAAACGAGTACATCCGGTGATGGTGATCGTGGGCATGGGTCAACGCATGGTCATACACCGCCACGGAGACATCGTATTGCCCCGCCAGAAGGGGAAG
>WSZX01000131.1 GCA_013139935.1 Ardenticatenales bacterium | reverse complement strand
GAGGTCCGACAGATCAAGTCCGTCGATGCGGTGAGAACGGAGGTCGCTCATTGTGATTGTATTGTGGACGCCATCCTGGGCACCGGTCTCACGCGTAACGTCACGGGATTATATGGCGATGTCGTTGGCCTGATCAACGAGAGTGGAAAGACAGTGTTCAGCGTCGACGTTCCCTCCGGGGTCCACGGCGACACGGGTCAAGTGATGGGAACGGCTGTGAGAGCGGATTATACCATCGCTTTCGGCCTGCCCAAGATAGGCAACGTTCTTTTCCCGGGACACGACCTGGGCGGAAAGCTGTATGTATCGCATATCTCCTTTCCCCCTGCCATCTACGACGCCGATACGTTCAAGGTGGCGGTCGATCATTCGTTGCGGCTTCCACCCAGGGACAAGAACGCCCACAAGGGCGACCTGGGCGAAATGCTGTTCATCGCCGGGGCCCCCAGCTATTACGGGGCACCCTACTTTGCCGCCCTCTCTTCCTTGAAGGCGGGCGGTGGGTATTCCCGTCTGGCTGCTCCCAAATCCGTCGTGCCCTTCATCGCCAGCAAGGGGAGCGAGATCGTCTTCGTGCCCCAGGCAGAGACCGATGCGGGGGGCATTGCCTTGCGGAACAAGCGGTCTTTGCTGGAGCTCTCGGAGCGGATGGATATGGTGATCATCGGTCCGGGCTTGTCCACGGAGGAAGAGCCCCAACAACTGGCCAGGGAGTTGGTTGAGGAGATAGACAAACCGCTGCTCATCGACGGCGATGGCATTACGGCGCTGTGTCAGGATCTGGCGATCATCAAGGAGAGAAAAGCGGCGACCGTTCTCACGCCCCACCTGGGCGAGATGTCCAGAATCATGGGGGTGAGCGTAGGCGACATCAACTTCGATAAGATAAGCGTCCTGCAGCGTACAGCCAGGGAGTTGAACGTCACTATCGTGCTAAAAGGCGCTCACTCGCTGATCGGATATCCCGACGGGCACGTTTTTGTCAACATGAGCGGGAATTCTGGCATGGCAACGGCCGGGTCAGGTGACGTCCTGACGGGTACCATAGCTGCTATGTTCGGCCTGGGACTGACCCTGCGGCAGGCAGTCAGGAAAGGTGTGTTCATCCACGGGCTCGCCGGGGATCTAGCCGCCGAGGACAAAGGCGAAGATGGCATCACGGCCCAAGATATCCTGGACTATCTGCCTCTCGCAACCAAGATGGACCGGGAGGGCCTGGATGAACGGCTCAAGCAACGTTACACAGGAGCACACGTTGTTTAGCACCTGTCAAGAAACAGCTTCACCGTTTGAACAGCGAGTCAGGCTCAGAACGGCCTCGCGACCCTGTTACTCCTGATTTCCGTTCCAGAGCGCAAAGTTAACGATGAACCCAAGCACGCAGGGAGGAGATGATGAAGACTTGGATACTTGAGAAGCAAGCGGCGATTGAAGAACGGCCGTTGAAACTCGCAGAAGCCCCTGTGCCCAGACCCCGAGAGGGTGAGGTGCGAATCAAGATCCTCGTCTGCGGAATCTGCCGTACGGACATTCACATTGCCGAGGGAGATTTGCGGTTGAAAAAGTCCCCCGTCGTTCTGGGACACGAAATCGTGGGCATCGTGGACGAGTTGGGGAGGAATGTGGATCGGTTCCGTGTCGGGGACAAGGCCGGCGTGTATTGGCTGTACGAAACCTGCGGTGAGTGCAAGCATTGTCGAGCCGGGCGGGAGAACTACTGCCCGGAAGTCAAGTGCACTGGCTGGGACGTGGATGGAGGATACGCAGAGTACGTGACGGCACCGGCAGCATACGCCCTGCCTCTCAACGATGTGGAAATGGAGCCTGCCGAGATCGCCCCGCTTATGTGCCCTGGTATCGCGGGGTACGCGGCGTTCAAACTCACCGGCGCGCAGAAGGGCGATAAGCTGGGGCTGTACGGCTTTGGCCCTACGGCCTACTATGTGCTCAAAGTTGCCCAGTACCTGGGTATCGATATCTACGTGAGCACCCGGTCCCCCAAGAACATAGCGGCCGCCAGGCAAGCCGGTGCGACGTGGGCCGCCAATACTGCAAAGGAGAGAATACCCTGCAGGTTGGACGCCGCAATCCTTTTCCCGCCGGCCGGGAACCTGGTGGAGCCGATCCTCGCGCAGTTGGAAAGCGGCGGAACCCTGGTCATGGCTCCGGTGAGCTCGTCCCCGATTGTGATCCAGGATTACAGCGCGAATCTGTGGGGTCGTGACATCAAAACCCTGTATAACCTCAAGAGAGCTGATGCGGAAGGGTTCTTGGATCTCGCCCAGAGGCTGGATCTGGAAATAGGAACGAGCCGCTTTTCCTTCGAGGAATTGCAGGATGCTCTCATACTCGTCAAGCGGGGGGAGTTGAAGAATCCCAACGCTGTGGTCGAGCTTACCGGCCGCATCCGGTGAGCGTGTGACGCGAACAAGGTGAGTGCCGCACCTAGGAGAGAACGTACATCATGCCGCTCAAAGACATCGTTCTCAGTGCCAAAGACCGGGTGGTTCCACTCAAGAATAACAAGTCGATCAGGAACATCAACCAGCAGGTCAAGAGACCAGTGCGGGATCTGGAGGATGCCCTAAACGACCATCCTGAGGGGATTTGGCTGGCTGCCAGGAACTTGTCGTCCACAGTCAACAGAATCCAAACCGTGCACCGGAGGAGGAATACATCATGATCGC
>WSZX01000426.1 GCA_013139935.1 Ardenticatenales bacterium | reverse complement strand
AAAGGCAGCACAATCCAGCTTGACCTGCGTCAACTGCACTACCAACAGATTCACCTGACCGGCTCGTTTGGCGTGGGGCCGTATCACGTGGCTCAGGCGCTGCAGTTGTTGGCTGCCGGCCGGTTGAATGTCGCGCCACTGGTGACGGCTACCTTTCCCTTCGAGGAGACGGAGGAGGCGGTCGGCTATGCGATGGATCTGACCGGGCTCAAGGCCGTTGTTCTGTTCGGGTAGGGTACTGGAGCAGCGAAAGTGGATATGAGGCTATGAAATCCGACCGTCTGCTGGCCGTAGGCGGGGGGCTCCTGGTCTGCGCGATTTGGGCCTCCTCCTTTGTCATCGTCAAGATGGCGCTAGCCCACATTGGGCCGTTGGCTCTGGCCGGGGTGCGCTACTTTACCGCTTTCCTACTGCTGCTGCCGCTCATGGTCCGGCGAGGAGAACTGGCCAGCAACCCCGCTCCAGGGCATTGGTGGCATCTCGCAGCGATCGGCGTGTGTGCGTATGCCATCGGCAACGGCACCCTTTACTGGGGGCTGCAGTATCTGCCGGCTACTACTGGCTCCTTCCTTCTCACCCTGATTCCGGTCGGCGTTCTCTTGCTTGGGATTCTTCGCTTGAAGGAGGTGCCGACCGGATGGCAGGTGGTTGGGCTTGTGGTTGCCCTGGGGGGAGGGGCGCTCTTTTTCTCGCCCGGCCTCGGGGCCGGTGAACTGCGGGCCGTGGTCGTGGTGGGCGCAGGCCTCTTGGCGTTTGCCGTCTTTGGGGTCCTGGGCCGCGAGGTGGCTAGGACAGGCCAGGTGGCGACTCTATCCCTGACCGCGATTCCGTTGGGTATTGGAGGAGGACTAGCCCTTGTCGTGGCCCTTGTTGTGGAAGGCCTGCCCAGTGTATCATTGGCAGGTTGGGCTATCGTCCTGTGGCTGGCAGCGGTCAACACTGCGGCGGCTTACCTCCTGTACAACCACTCCCTGCGGACGTTAACGGCGCTGGAGATGAACGTCATACTTAACCTGTCGCCGTTGGGAACCGCGTTTCTGGCCGCGTATCTTCTGGACGAGCGGGTGACCGCTGCTCAATGGGTTGGAATAGTCGTGCTCATCCTCGGGGTGTGTGTGGTCCAATGGGGAGGGTGGAGGGCAAGCAAAATGAAAAAGGTGGAGAGTTATGGATAGTGCACGTAGACGCCGCATATTTGCTGATGATGGCCGCACCGTTATCGTGGCGATGGATCATACCGCCTATTTCGGTCCTATGGCGGGGCTGGAGCACCCCGGCGAGATCCTGAAATCGGTTGTCGGCGCCGGCGCCGACGCGGTGCTGACTACGGGCGGCATCGCCGCCCGTTTCGGCGACCAACTGGGCCGGGCCGGCCTGATCCTGCGGGCCGACGGCGGCTCGTCGCAGCGCGACCCGCAACCGGGCGGTCTGCGCCAGACTCTCTCGGTGGAGCGGGCGCTGCGCCTGGGAGCCGACGCGCTGGCCTGCATGGGAATGGTTGGGTTTTCGGAAGAGTCGGCCAGCCTGCGAGTCCTCACCGACCTGGTTGACGAATGTGGCCGGTGGAGGCTGCCGGTACTCGCCGAGATGCTGGTAAAGGGTGGTAACGGCAATCCGCCCACTGCGGAGGACATATCTTTTGCCGCTCGAGTTGGCGCGGAATTGGGAGCTGACTTCATCAAGACCTTCTACACAGCCCCCTCGGACAGCTATCGAGTCGTCACCGATACCTGCTACGTGCCGGTGGTGGTGCTGGGTGGGGCCAAAGCAGACGACGATCGGGCTGTGCTGCAGGCTGTCGCCGAGGCCCTGGCGGTCGGCGCGGCGGGCGTAGCCATGGGCCGCAACGTGTGGCAGCACGCCAGCCCGGCCGGAATGACGCGGTCGTTGGTGGCGCTGGTTCATGGTGGCGCGACAGTGGACGAAGCGCTGGAGGAGATCTCGGGTTGAGCGACCTGTTTGTTGGACTTGACCTGGGCACCTCGGCCATCAAGGTGGGCCTGTTTGATATGGCCGGCCGGCTTTGGAGCCTGGGGCGCCAGGAGTATCCCCTGTACTCTCCCCACCCTGGGTGGGCTGAACAAGAGCCAGAGGCCTGGTGGGATGCGGCTTGCGCTGCGCTGCATGAGGTGACGGCTACGTCAGGAGCCGACCCTGGTCGGATTGTCGCTGTTGGGTTGAGCGGCCAAGCTCCCAGCCAGGTGCTCGTCGCCGCCGACGGCGCTACGTTGGGTAGGGCTATCCTCTGGAGCGACCAACGGGCCGGCGCCGAGGCGGCTTGGCTGGGGGAACGGATCACGCCGCAGCAGGCCCAGGCCTGGACGGGGAGCGCTTTCATCAGCGGCGTGACACAACCTCCGGCGCGGCTTCTCTGGCTGATGAAACACCGGCCAGACGACTGGGAACGCTGTGCGGCCGTTCTGCAGCCCAAGGACTTGATCGCCCTGCGGCTGACCGGGTGCATGGCCACTGACCGCAACAGCAGCTATGGGCTCTTTAACCCAACGACGGGGCGCTATCACGGCGATTACCTGGCGCTGCTGGAGGTGGAGCCTGAGAAGATGCCACCGGTCGTGGCGCCGAGCGAAGCAGGGGGTGAGGTGACGTTGGAAGCAGCGGCTGCCAGCGGCCTGCGGGTCGGCACCCCTGTCTTTTCCGGCACTATTGACGCCTGGTGCGACATAATTGGTTGCGGAGGCGTTGCGCCGGGTTGCGCGGTGGACGTGGCCGGCACGTCAGAGGTCGTGGCCCTGGTCACCGACCGCCCAGCTGAGGGGGATGGCGTTCACAGCGCATGGCTGGCGGATGATCTCTACTGGGTGGGCGGACCGATGCAGACCGGTGGAGCGGCGCTGGCCTGGTTGGCCCGCGGTTTCTATGGAGGGGGAGTGGGTTTTGAGGAATTGGAGGCGGATGCGTCGAGCGTCCCTCCCGGAGCCAGCGGGCTGCTCTTTCTTCCCTACCTGGAAGGTGAACGAGCGCCACTGTGGGACGCATCCGCACGGGGCGCTTTTGTGGGGCTGACCGGCCGCCACACACGCGCACACTGCGCCCGCGCCGTCTATGAGGGCGTGGCCTTTGCAGTGCATGACATCCTGGCACGCAGTGAGGCGGCGGCCGGCATTCGGCCTGCGGCTCTCCGTGTCTCGGGGGGCGGCTCGCGTTCCGCTTTTTGGAATCAGGTCAAGGCGGATGTTATCGGCCGGCCGGTGCAACAGATGGCGGTTTCTGACGCGGCGTGCCTGGGGGCGGCGCTGATTGCTTCCGTTGGAGTGGGTGCCTTTGACCGGTTGACCGCTGCGGCCGAGGCAATGGCAAACCCGGTGGTGCTGTTTGAGCCCCGGATGAGTCACACGACGAAATATGATGATCTGTTTGCCACCTGGCGGGAGCTTTACCTCGCCTTGCGGCCCACTTTTTTGCGCTTGAAGGGAAAGGAGGATCAGTGAGCACCCGTGAAGACCTGCAACTAATGAGCCAGGCTGCCCGCCTTTACTACCAGGACGATCTGACCCAGCGGCAGGTGGCCGATGAACTGGGCGTTTCCCGCCCGACTGTCTCCCGCTTGCTGACCCAGGCCCGGCGTGAGGGAATCGTGCAAATCTCCATAGTGGATCCTTTCGCCACGTTTGATGATCTGGAGGCCCAACTGGTGGAGAGGTTCCACCTGGCGCAAGCTGTGGTAGTGGCTGGTGAGGGGCTCAGCAGCGATTTACTTTTCCGCCGTCTTGGCATTGCCGCCGCCGCGCACCTTTTGCGAACTCTGAGCGCTGGAGACAAGGTGGGAATCGGCTGGGGGCGCACGCTGCACGCGACGGTTGAGGCGCTGGATACGGCAGCTTTGGTTGAGATTCAGGTCTTTCCGTTGATTGGCGGGATGGGGCAGATATCTCCCTCCTTTCAGGTGAACACCCTGGCTCAGCAATTGGCTGAATCCTTTGGTGGCGAATGGCAACCCTTTTACGTTCCCGCCTTTGTCGGCGACGCAGCGGCGCTGGAGGGGTTGCAGCGCATTCCAGATGTGCAATCGGTGTTCCAGGTCTGGTCGCAGCTTGATCTGGCTCTGGTGGGCATCGGCCACTTTGCTCTGCAGCGCCACTCATCCATGTTCTTTGCCAGCTATATGGCCGACGATGTGATGCAAAAGCTGGAGCGACGTGGGGCAGCAGGAGACATCTGTGGGCGCTTCTTTGATATGCGGGGGCAGGCTTGTTACGTTGAGCCAGGCGTTATCGGCATCACTCTGGAGCAGCTAGAGGCGTTGGA
>WSZX01000487.1 GCA_013139935.1 Ardenticatenales bacterium | reverse complement strand
GGTGATCAGGCGAACGCTTTTCACGATATCCTCCTACGCGGGCCAGATCTTGCGACCGCCGCCACGGGGGGTAATCGCGTCGATTGTCGCCATCTCTTCCGCGGTCAGCGGGGGCAGCAAAGCGGCCTTGACGTTGTCCCGTAGCTGCTTTTCCGTCTTGGCCCCCGGGATGGCCAGGGTGACGGCAGGATGAGACATCACGAATTGCAGGGCTAGCTGTGCCAAGGTGCGCTCCTGCGCCAGGGTGCGCCCTTTAGCCAGTGGGCGCAGCCGTTCGACCTTGGCCAGGTCCGACATGAAGATATCGCGCTCCTCGGGGGTCTCTATCCAACGCCGCCGCCAGTCGTCGTCGTGGAACTGCACGTCGGGACCAAACTTTCCGGTCAGGATGCCCATGGCCAATGGACCGCGCACGATGACACCGATGTCGTTCTGCTGGCAGTAGGTCAAGATCTCGGCCTCGGCCGTCCGGTTGAGGATGCTATAGTCAGTTTGCAGAGTGGCGCAACGGCCGTCCCCGTTGAAGGCCTTTAGGTAGTCCAGGTCGCTGGTGCTGACGCCATAGGCTAGCACCTTGCCCTGATCCTGCAGTCTCTGGAAACCCTCGACAAAGACCTCCATGGTCGGGTCGCGATGGTCGATATGAGACTGGATAACCTCGACATGATCGGTCTGCAAACGCGTGAGGTTGGTCTCGACTCCAGCCATCAACTTTTCGACTGTGTCATAGGCAGTGCGGCCGCGTTCGCCGTCATAGTTGACCCATCCAATCTTGGTGGCCACGATAAATCGATCGCGACGTCCCTTCATCGCCCGTCCCAGCAGTTCCTCGCTGCGGCCGTCGCTATAAACGTCGGCGGTGTCAAAAAAGTTGATGCCCGCCTCCAGCGCGGCGTCGATGGCGTTGAGAGACTCTCTGTCGTCGGTGGCTCCCCACTGGCCGCCACCGGCCGCCCACAATCCGATGCCAAGCCTGGTGACCTCAAGCTGGCTTTTTCCCAGGGTGCGTTTCTCCAGTTCGCTCATCTTCATTTCTCCTTGTTGATGTCTTGCCTGGACGGATGCCGCGGCGCATGCAGTTCAGCATGCGCTGCCTGAACAAGGCCTCACTCCCCAATGGTCAGGCTGACGGCGTCCAATCTCCGAGCCCGGCACTAAGCTGTCCAGCAAAAGCCGCCCGCTCTTCTGTCGTCGTTGTCTCTCTCCGGCCGGCATACAGGTTGTCGCCTTGATAGCGTGGGTAGACGTGCACATGGTAGTGCCACACGTCCTGTCCCGGAGGTTCGTTGTTCTGCACGATCGACACTCCATCGCACGAGTAGGCCTTTTTCATGGCCAGAGCCACGGCGCGGGCGCACTCGTGAATCCTGGTGGCCAGATCGAGCGGCAAATCATAGATGTTCTCATGGTGCTCGTTCGGAATGACAAGCGCATGGCCTGGATGGTCGGGACATCGATGGAGGCTGATAAAGGCCGTCATCACATCGTCCCGATATACCATGGGTTCAAGACCATTTCCCTCGGCCTGGCGAACTAGATAGCAGCACGGACAGGCATACCCCTCGGGCGCGTGATTGTACATTTCAATCGTCTCTCCTCCCGATGCCGGCCGGCTGCGGGTGTGGGCTCCAGAATTCCGATTTCTGTCAGAAATCGGAATTCTACACGGCCCGTCAACTGGTCACGGCCGCGTCCATCGTGTGCAGCGCCAGGATCAGGTACTCCATGCGCCGCGCGCCCGATGCTTCCATCTGGTCGGCGCACGCGTGGAGGATCTCGCGGATGGGCATGCGGTATCGATCCGTGGGCAGCAGTCGAATCACCCGGGCCAGCAAGATGGCGCCTCCCTCTACGTCCTCCCGTGCCAGCGTCTCGGCACAGTCGTTCAGCGCGGCCGCCAGTTCCCCACCATGAGCCCGAGAGCGCCCCAGTCCCTTCTTCATATCCAGGAGCGCTTGGGCAAGAGCAGTCCCCATCTCTTCCGGCCGGTGGCGCAGCAGACGGATGAAATAGTGCTCGCTCGCAACGATTCGCGCCAGGGCCAACGCCAGTTCCTTGCGCTCGGTCTGGTACGGGCAATCGTGCAGCAGGTCCAACAGCTCTCCGGTGGTGGTCTCTACCCGCAGCTTGCCCAGCGCCGCGGCATAGGCGATCTGTAGCCCCTTGTCAGTTTCGGTCGCCATCCGTTACAGCAACAGCGGCACCCCCTCGGCATCGCCCAAGGTTGCCAGGGATCGAGCGCAATGAGCCCGCACCGACCGGTAGGACGAGTCCAGTCCGGCGCGCAGCGGTTCGATGGCCTCCTGGTCACCCATCCGGCCGAGCGCCCAGGCAGCGACCACGCTGAGAGCCGGCTCGGGTCCGCGGAGGATCTCTACCAGGGCTTCCCGCAGGCGCGGCACCGGTCCGCCGCGCGCGGCGGAGATGAGGGCCTCAAACCGTACATTGAACCGCGGATCCGCGAGAGACTCTACCAATTCATCTACGGCCAGCGGGCTCTTGGCGCGGCCCAATCGCTCGGTTACCGACACGGCGCTCGGTTCATCCTTGGCCAAC
>WSZX01000396.1 GCA_013139935.1 Ardenticatenales bacterium | reverse complement strand
ACGACATTGGTGAGGGTCATCACCTCAATGTTCGGATGTCGGTTGTTGTCCAGAAAGGCCGGCGAAATGGCCGGCCGGGTGCATCCATAGCCATGATCGGCCGATCCGCGACAGAGCACACAGTCGTGAGTAGGAAACATGAAGCCCAGTTGCGCTACCCGGCCTCCGAGGCTGGGCGACGACTCGACCAGGTACACCTTGAGGCCTGTCTCGGCCAGATCGGCCGCCGAGCGCATCCCAGCCACCCCGCCGCCTACTACCAGGACCGCGCCGGTTCGGCGTCGCTCGGCGACAGCTGCCCGTCTGCCGTTTCCGTTTCCGTCTGGACTCATATACGACACCTCGATTCAACAGGGGCGCAGACGCGGAGAAGAAGCACAGAGCGGCACCACACCACCGCTCACCTATCCGATTCGATTCTTCAGCGAATGCAGCGCGCCGCGATACGTATTGTGCATCAGCATGGCAATTGTCATGGGACCCACGCCACCGGGCACGGGCGTCAGGTAACCGGCGACCTGGTTCACATCGCCGAAATCCACATCGCCCACCAGCTTGTATTTTCGGAACAGGGCCATGGTCTCACGATCGCTGCCGCACTCGGGCCGCCGTTGACCCTTCAGCCATGCCTCGTTGCAGGAGGGGCAAACATCGCCCACCTTCCGCCGGCCGCCCTTTTCAGACTGGTCCTTCCGGTGGGCGACAAAGGTCTCGCCCGTCACCGCACACGTGTATTCCTGATCGGCTGGGTGCTCCACCCAGACCTGGTTGATGCCGACGTCAATCACTGCCGCTCCTGGCTTGACCCAGTCCGCTTTGACCATCTCCGCTCTGCCCACCGCAGCAATCAGGATATCCGCCCCGCGGCAGGTTCCCGGCAAGTCGGCCGTGCGGCTATGGCAGATCGTGATGGTGGCGTTGCGGTGCAGTAGCAGCATCGAAACTGGCAAGCCCACGATGTTGCTCCGGCCCAGGATCACCGCCTCTTTCCCGGAGATCTCTACTCCGCTGCGCACAAGCAACTCGATGCAGCCAGCCGGCGTACAGGGAACAAACAGAGGTTCGCGCCCCTTCATGGACAACCGGCCGATGTTGACCGGGTGGAAGCCATCAACGTCCTTTTCCAGACTGACAGCGCCGAGGATTTTCTCTTCATCCAGATGCTTGGGGAGTGGCAACTGGACCAGTATCCCGTGTACATCAGGATCGGCGTTGAGGTCAGCCACGACCTTCTCCACCTCTTGCTGAGTGGCCGTGTCCGGCAGCTTGTGTCCAATGGAGACCATGCCCAACTCGGCACAAGCTCTCTGCTTGCTGCCCACGTACGCCTTGGAGGCCGGATTCTCGCCAACCAACACCGTGGCCAGACCAGGGACAATACCATGCTCTCTCTTTAGCTCGGCCACGACATCGGCCGTCTCCTGCCGAATCTGGGCCGCTATGGCTGTTCCGTCAATCAGTTGCGCGGTCATGCTTCTCCCTCCACTCCTATGAATCGCGAATCGCCCCAGGCCTCCGACACGAGATTGTCGAACCGACCGGTGCGTCCGAACCAATCTGCGATGACATCGGCTCTACAGGCGCAGATACTGATTAGTGTAGATCACCTTGTTCAGCAATATCTGGACTGTCTTCCAGACGTCCACCTGGTCCGGGTCATCCATATCCACGTCATCGGGCTGCAGCTCTTCCATTGCCAGCACCGCATCGTACAGCTTCAGGTAAAGCCTCCCGAGCGGTGTGTTGTCGTCTCGCTCTTCCACAATGCGGATCGCTTCCATCAGTGGGCCGTCGAACGGGTCGGCGATGACCATGTCTATCTCCGCGCCCATCAACATCACCATATAGACTCGATTGAGCAGCGGCCTCATCTCGTGGGGGACGGCGTTGGACACGTTAGAAAGACCGGCGTTCGTCAACGGAGGCGGATCCCAGGCATAGTGAAGCGTCCGCACCGCTTCGATGCATTCGGGGCAATACTCCTGGCAACCAGAGACGGTGAGCACCAGCGGGTCCACAATCAGGTCGCCCACCGGAAAGTCTATCTCTACCATTCGAGGGATCAGCTTCTCCATCGCGACCTCTACCCGTTGATCTGCGCCAATGGGGATTCCGCCCTTGCCCATGGTGAGGCCGATTATCCGGGCGCCATACTGTTTGGCCACCAGAGGGACCTTCTCCAGCCTCTCCTCCTCGGCCGAGGTCGAGTTGATGATCGGTTGATTCTTGCAGACCGCGCAGGCGGCCCTAATTGCTGCCAGGTTGGTGGTGTCCAGACAAAGCGGCACATCTACCACTGACTGAACCGTCTCAGCCATCCACGGCAAGATCTCGTGTCCACTCTTCTTCTGCGGACCGATGTTGAGATCAACACAGTCCGCACCCTGCTCCACCTGCCTGATAGCGGAGGTCTTGAAGAACTCGGTGTCCTTGTTCTTCACAGCCTCTTTCACACTGGGTGCGATAATGTGAATGTTCTCGCCAATGATATACATGGTGACA
>WSZX01000300.1 GCA_013139935.1 Ardenticatenales bacterium | reverse complement strand
CCTGGCCGGCGTTCGCCACCACGGTGCTTTCTCCGCCGGCCTCCTCAGTTGGGCGGCAAACGGCGCGCAGGGTGAGGCGGTCGCCGGTATCGGCTCCGCCCAGCGCCAGGAGAGGAATGGCCATTTCCAACTGTCCCCCATGCCAGGCCACCGGCCGCGTCAACTCGGGCTCCATACCGCGCAAGGTCAACTCTAGGCGGTCGGGGGCCACCAGTTCAGAACTTGAGCTCGCGGACCACTCTTCATCGGCGGTCGCCAGGTAGAATACAGCTTCCGCCAACTCGCCATCAGCAAACCGGATCGCCACCATCCGATTGGCTGCGAAACCCATGCCAGAGTCGCCGGCCGGGCCGCCGCCAGGCACACTCAGATAGATCCCGATGTAGCCCTCGCCGGCCGGCGAGACCCATCCGCCGGCCACCTCAAGAGCCAGGTAGAGGTTATGGCTGTCGAAACCGTAGGCCAGACTCTGACACAGAGGTTGAGCCTCTGCCATCGCGCCGCCGCGGGCCAGGTAAAGGCCGGCCGCCCTCCATTCATCTTCCTCAATCACTCCGTCAACTGTTGGCTCGACCAGAGCGGTGCAGGGGCGGTCGGCGGAGACGGCCAGTGGTGGAATGATCGGCATGTCCAGCAAGCCGGGTGGCTCTTCGCCCAGTGTAAGGTAGACTTGCTTGAGCGTATCGCGAAACTGCTGATCAAAAGATTCGTCATTGCCCGAGTTCTGGTCCGCGCCGAGCCACCAGAACCAGTCGGACCCCTCGGCGATGTACATGAGCATCTGCGCCTGGTCCAGGACCTGGTCGCTGACCTGGCCCTTGCGGCGTCCGGTGATGTACTCTTCCAGGAACTCGCGCGTGGCGGCCAATCGCTCCCAGGCGATGTTCTCTTCTTCCTCGCCGATCCAGGTAGAGAAATCATGATTGATCCAGGAGCCAGCCCACAGATCCTCGATCTCGGGCTGATCGGGGGCGATTTCCAGGAATTCACTTGGAGTAACGGTGCGGATCAGGGGATCATCACCGAGTCGCTGGTAGAGCCCGTGCAAGAAATCCTTGTCGTCGTTCGCGTAATGCTCCCAGGCGTTCTCGCCATCTAGGATGACTGAAACCAGGTGTGGCCCTGGCACACCGCTGGCGATCAGCCGGTCGCGGATGTCGTGTATGCGCCCGACAAAATCGGCCGCCGCCACGCTGCCCGGCAGGCCCGAGTAGGTGAACCCCACCTTGTCAGAGATGACAATATCCCGAAAGACGATCGCCACCGGGCCGCCGCGCTCGCCTTCCACATAGTAGGGCCGGTAGAGCCGGTCGGCCTCGACGACGATTTCGCTCGAATCACGGGCAAAGCTATCGAACCCCAGGCTCTTGGCCAGCACCCCCTCGTCGGAGGCCATCCACTGGATGCCGTTTTGGGCCACCATGCTGACGATACCCTGGGCCACCGACCCCTCTGCGGGCCACATGCCGCGCGGCGGCCGGCCAAAGTGTGTCTCGTACAACTGCACTCCCAGCTCTACCTGGGCTACCGCGTCCTGCTCGTACGCGAACTGTGCACCGGGCAACGCCAGGGCAGGCAGCGCCTGCCGGGCCATGTCGGTACTGACCAGCAAGGGCAGGATGGGGTGGGCATAGGGGGTCATGGTCACCTCAATCTGCCCGGCGTCCTGAAGCCTGCGGTGGACCGGGATGACCTCCTGAATCAACCTCATGTGCTCGGCAAAGAGGATTTCCTTGTCCGCCTCTTCAAAACCCTCCCCTTTCGCCACCAGACCGGCCAATGGTTCCTGCCGCAGCCAATCAGGGTCAACCCAGGCCAGGTTGAACAGCACCTGCAGGTCGAGAAAGTCCTGCGTGCGGTACTCGCCCAGCGGGTCGTCGCTAGAGTCCCGCCGGCGCAAGAGTTCCTGGTAGCGCGGAAAGCGGGCGATGATCCGGCGATTGGTGTCAAAGAAACGATCGAGAATGAACTGCCTCTGTTCATGGTCCAATTCGGCCGCCGGAATCTCCGCCAGGACCCAGTACAGGTCTTTGGCCCCGGCCGCCAGATCATCAAGTTGGCGAATCAGGCTTGGCGTCAGGTTGAAGGTAGCATGAACGGTTGGATATCGCTCCAGGATGGCAGCCATGTCCACATAGTCCTTGGTGGCATGGACGCGCACCCACGGACGGACATAGGCGCCCGTTTCCGGGTTCTTGGTGTAGACGGGTTGATGCTGGTGCCAGATGATGGCCAGGTAGATAGGCCCTTCTCCCTCAGAGGGAAGAGCCGCCGGCTCGACCGGGGCCGTCAATACCGGCGTGGTCGATGGCGAGGCGCTGGGGGTCAGCCCGGCGGGTGTCGGTGTGGGGGCGCCACAAGCGCTCAGCAGGAGGCTGCCCACAACCAGAGTCAAGATAAACCTACCGAAAGGTCTCATGGTCTGAACCTCCTTTGCACACCCCCCTGACTTGTGCGGCGCCTGCACCGGTCGAGGTACGGACCCGCGCCGGGTCACTCGGGCGCCGGTTGATGGCAGCGGGCGCCCGATCCCGATGATTGTTTGCTGGTGAATTATTAATTTCTGATTCAATTATGACTCCCCTGAAAAAAGGGTAGCGAGCGCCCTCCTCCAGTTTCAAGAATAGAGGTAGAATAGGCCAGTCTCTACATCTTGAGGAGTGGCGTATGTTCCAAGAAAATGACCAGCACCGACAGACATTTATGTTCAGTAGCATCAACTCGCTACCCAAGAAACTATTGGGGCGATTGGAAGCCTCCTGGGCCGGGACCTTCTATCGCGAGATCTTTGTCCGGATAGACGAAAAGCTGTTTGCTATCCTCTTTTCCGACAAAGCTTCTCGCCCCAACACGCCAATCAACGTCCTGGTTGGCCTGATAATCCTCAAGTCGGGCTTTGGCTGGAGCGATGAAGAGATGTACGATCACTTTTGCTATGACATACAGGTGCGCTATGCCTTGGGCTACCGTGATTTGGGCGTGGGGCATTTTGAACTGCGCACGCTGTACAACTTCCGCCGTCGCGTCACCCAGTACATGCAAGAGACGGGAGAGAACCTAATCGAGCAGGTCTTTGAGCAGATCACCGACGAACAGATTGCGGCCTTTGAATTGCAGACCAACAAGCTACGCATGGACAGTACGATGATTGCCAGCAACATCCGGAAGATGAGCCGTCTGCAACTGCTGGTCGAGGTGCTCCAGCGTGTGCATCGGATGCTGGCCGAGACAGACCAACAACGGTGGGCAGAAGCATTTGAACCCTATATGAAAGGGAGTTCTGGGCAATATGTCTATCACCTCAAAGGCGAAGATGCAACGGAACACCTCCAGCGCATTGGCGCGTTGATGAGCTGCCTGGTAGACGACTTGGCCTCCGACTACAGTGAAGAACCTGCTTATCGCGTGTTGCAGCGTGTGTTTCAGGAGCATTTCACCGCCGATGACGCCAGCCTGCGTCCGAAAGAAGGGAAAGAACTGAGTGCCAGCAGCTTGCAGTCACCCGATGATTGGGAAGCCACCTATCGCCAGAAGCGCGGTGAGGGTTCCCGGGGTTATGTCGTCAATGCGACCGAGACATGCAATCCTGAGAACAAGCTTCAGTTGATTGTCAAAGTGCAAACGGAAGCGAACAACACCGACGACGCAACTATGTTGGACGAAGCGCTTCCGAATCTCAAAGAGCGTACCGCGGTGGAACAGATGAACACGGATGGCGGCTACAACAGTCCAGACGTGGACAAGAGAATGCGCGAACTCGGTGTGCAACAGGTTCAGAGCGCCATTCGCGGTCGCAAACCGTCGGAAGAGAAACTAAGCCCGGAAGACTTTGGCTGGGAACTCGACGCCGATGGCAACCCCCAGACAGTCACTTGCCCCAACGGTCAGCAGGCAGAAGTGACAGCCGGGAGAAAAGATGATCGTTGTCGTGCGGCTTTCGATGCTGTTGGCTGCGAGAGCTGTTCGTTCCACGACTCTTGTCTGACCCAGCTGCTCAAGCGTACGCCCCAGCGGGTGCTGCGGTTCTCGCACCAAGACGTAGAGTTGGCCTTGCGCCGCCAGAGGACTGCTGACATGCGTGCCAGTGGACAGAATCTGCGAGCGGCTGTGGAAGCCACCGTCAGATCGATCAAACATCCCTTCGGTAATGGTAAAGTGCCAGTACGCGGCCAAGACCGCGTCAGTATGGTCATGCTTGGTTCCGCCGCCATGAGCAATGTGCGGCGTATCCATCGGTACCTGGTCGGGCTAGAGGAAGCCAAGGGAGCAAAAACTGAGGGAAAAGAAGCCAGACCGGGTCAGCAAACGTCTGGCAGTTCTCTTTTTGCTTCTCTTTTGGCACAATTGCGCCGCTTCTTGCGCCTGATGCGCCCGCCTCAACCCATTCCGGCGCACGGAGCCTAGGTTTTTTCAGTGGAGTCAGATCTCAGTTGCGATTTCTAGGTCCTCCGGAATCTTGCCGTCATGATGGGTGTTCCAATTCTCCTGGACGTACTGGTTCAGGATGTCGAACGCAGTGCGAACGGTGTCGCAGATGTGGATGTTGTTGCCACTTTTGTGCTCAATGCACAGGACGGTCAGGCCGCTAGTCATTGTGCCCTCCTGGATATTTCCCTACCGTAGGGATTCATTGGACGGGGCTCATGTGAATCCAAGGCCCCGCTCCTTCATGCTTACGTAATTTCCACTGCGCCCTATGATCATGTGGTCAAGGACGTCAATGTCCATCAGCTTGCCCGCCTGGACGAGCTGCCTGGTCAGCGTGACATCCTCGGGAGAAGGAGTTGGGTCACCGGATGGATGGTTGTGGGCGACTATGATCGCTGCTGCGTTGCGCCTGACGGCCTCGCGGAAGAGCTCGCCGGTGCGCACCATCGCCGAATTCAGGCTACCCACATAGCAGGTGTGAACCTTGAGGACGCGATTGCGTGTGTTCAAGATGACTGTGACGAGATTCTCCTGTTCCAGGTGCTGCATGTCCGGGGCCAACAGGCTGGCGCAGTCAGCGGGAGAGCGTATCATCATGGCCTCCGGCGCTGTCTCGGTTACGCCCCGCCGGCCAAGCTCAAGTGCCGCTTTGATGGCAGCCGCAGATGCCAGGCTGACACCCGACTGCACCGTGAACTCGGGAATCGACA
>WSZX01000255.1 GCA_013139935.1 Ardenticatenales bacterium | reverse complement strand
GAAAGCCCAACTCACCCACCGCACCCCGCTCAAGGCATAGTGCCAACTCCTCCGGTACGGGCCCACCGCCAGTGCGTGCAACCCCAGCAGCAAAGGCACCGCGGGCACAGGGTGAGGACCAGCACGCCCAATTCCGGGCTCATCCAAACCGCGAGCAAGAGCCCCTAGCGATCACCCCACTCTGCGCCAGCCACCACCCCGTGCGGCCTGTCTGATTGGCGCTGCGCATCACCTGGCCTCCCGGCTATTGACAGCACACACAAACCATTGTATAATGATTTCGTCGACGGTATACAGTCTACGAAGTTAGCGTAATCGAGAATCGACGACGAACATCCAGTGACATCCCTTCAGAACGAGCCGATCAGCCGCAGCACCCTTGCCGACCGAGCATTCGACTATCTCAGTGAAGCTATCCTCCACGGCGAACTCCGCCCTGGCGATCGCCTGATCGAGGACGAGTTGTCCGCCAGGCTGGGCATCAGCAGAGCTCCCATCCGCGAGGCGCTGGCGGAACTGGAAAGGCAAGGTTTGGCCTACAGCCGGGCACGACGCGGCACTTTTGTCAGATCATGGACCAAGAAGGACCTGTGGGAGGTCGCTGTTCTCCGCGCGACGCTTGAATCCCTGGCGGCGCAACTCGCTGCCGCCCACGTCACTCCCGACGACATCGCCTATCTGGAACAGGCTATCACCGAGATGGTGGAAGCCGAACGCGAGGGCGATATGGGCCGCCTCATTGATCTCGACTTTAAGTTTCACGGCCGCATTGAGCAGCTCTGTAACCACGACCGGCTGATGCTATTGATCCGGAACATGCAAATCCAGGTCAGGATCTTCCGGCTGGCCACCCTCCGGACAGATTCTGACACCTACCCCGAGGAGCACCGCGTCGTCTTGGACGCGATAAGGACCGGCGACCCCAAGATGGCTCACGACAGGACCTATGACCACGTGATGCAGTCGGCCGAACTGGTGCTGGCTGCCCTGCCTGATGAAGGGATCGTCACTCTGCCAACCCCTTCTTCGCAATCATCGCCGGCCGAGTAGGATTGGCCGGCCAGGCGCCCGTCGAACAGACGGCGAGCCACCGTGCCGTGACCTGCCTCAGACCCTGACAAGGAGAACCCATCATGATCCTCAAGGCACACGAGATTCCCTCCCGGCAGACCCGTCCCGGTGTCATCGGCAAGGAGCCGAAACTAGGCACCAAGGTGGTTTTTTCAGAGTGGAGCTTTGCAGCGGGCATCGAGGTGCTCCCGCACAAGCACAACAACGAGTCATACGGCTATGTCCTCAAGGGCGAGCTTGCGATTCGCCTCGACGGCGGTGACGAGCAAATCCTGACACAGGGCGATCTGTTCTTCCTAAAGCCCAACACCGAACACTATCTCAAGATTCTCCAAGATGCGATTATTGTCTATGCCAGCAGCCCCACCGAAACAACATAACTGGCAGAGCAAGCTCCCCAAAACAGGTTGGTGTGCTGGAAGGCGTGCACTTGACAGCCGTGACCAGCAGAAAGCGTTTCATTGTTCAAGGAGGATTACGATGAAGGTCCACATTCCCCTGGAAAAGAGGGTGCTTGCAGCCCTCAGTCTGTTGGCTATCGTCGGGCTGTTAGCAGTAGGGTGCACAGCCACTCCCACCGAGGTGCCTGCCACCGAGGTGCCGGCCGCGGAGGTGCCGCCCACCGAACCCCCTCTGCCTCCCGAACCTAAAGTGCTCAACATGTCCCCCACATTCGATGCCAAGGGCCTGTCTCCGGACATGACCAACTTTTGGACAAAATACGGCGCCGTGGAGAACCTGACCACCCTTGACGACGACGCCGCCTTGGCGCCCGCCCTGGCCCTCGCTTGGGAGCGAACCGAGGACAAAATCTGGGAATTTGAACTCCGGCAGGGGGTCGCCTTTCACAATGGCGAGCCCTTTGATGCGGACGTGGCAGCCTTTGCCCTGAACCGGTACTTTGGCCTCGAGACCGCCTCGGGTCCATTAAAGGGCGCGATCGCAACCGCCAAGGATGACTTCACCCTCCAGATCACAACCCTGGATCACGCGCCGTTCCTGCCCCATCTCTTCATGAACTATACCACCGGTATCATGCACCCCGATGCGTTTGGCGCCGACGGTGTCGCCACTGAGGTGATCGGAACCGGGCCCTACCGGGTGATCGAGTGGGTCAAGGACGAGCACGCCACCCTTGAGAAATTCGCCGATTATTGGGCCGGCGAACCCAGGATCGACACGATCAATCTGCTGCGAATCCCGGACCCGCATACTCGTGCCACCATGGTCAGGACCGGTGAGCTGGACATCGCAGAGGGAATCCCGATCGCTGATGCTATCGACTTGGAGGGCGATGGCAACATCCAGGTCTTTGCCACTCCTCAGACGCGGTTCAGGGTCATCTATCTGACCAACTCGGCCCCTCCCTTTGACGATGTGCGGGTCCGCCAGGCGATCAACTATGCCATCGACCGCGACGCAATGGTGGATTACGTTCTCGAGGGGTACGGCACCGTTGCCCAGGCCCCGTTCCTGGATACGCTGCCCTGGGGCAACCCCGGCATCGATGGGTACACGTATGATCCCGACAAAGCCAAGCAGTTGCTGGCAGAAGCCGGGCAGGAGCAGTTGAGCTTCCGGATGATGACCTATTCGAGCCGCGCCGAGCTTCCGCTGCTCGCTCAGGCAGCCCAGGCTCAGCTTGCCGAGATCGGGGTCACCGTAGACCTTCAGGTCACCGAGTACTCGGCGCTGAAAAAGGCGGTCAGCGACCAGGACTTTGACGCACTGCTCATTGCCAGAGGTCCGCTCTACGGCGGGTACGACCCGACCGCCCTGTACTCCAGCGACTATACGACCGACGGCAGCTACAACTGGAGCCTCTACCATAACGGGGAGTTTGACGCCCGGCTGGCAGAGGCGCAATCCAATGACGACTCTGCAGCGCGCTATGCGATCTGCCAAGAGTTGGAGCAGGACCTGGTGGATCAGGCGGTCAACGCGTTCCTCAACTACTATGTGGGGTTGGACGCCGTTCGCAGTAATGTTTCGGGATTCAAACCGCACACGCTCGAGCTGGGCTCTCCAATGCACCTTCTCGACATCGACTAGGTCGAGCCTGGTTGAATGGCCACTCGGGGTAGTGGGCCTGCCCGCTACCCCGAGTGCCAGATAGGACCAGTCCGAGCAACGTCGTCGATGATCTGTCGGCCAACAGGAGATTGCCTGTGGTAGCGATTCTATTGCAGAGATTGCGCTGGCTCCCGGTCGTATTGGTCGGGGTGACCATGATCACGTTCTCATTCACCTATCTTACGCCTGGCGACCCGGTGATGAACATCTTTTGGGCTCGTTATGGCGAGGACACATCGCCCGCTCCCGCACTCTTGGACCAGATTCGCTCCGAGGTAGGCCTAGACCAACC
>WSZX01000432.1 GCA_013139935.1 Ardenticatenales bacterium | reverse complement strand
TAGGACGAGGGGAGTCGAGGCTGAGAAAGACATCCGCTGGCGCAAGGATCTGCTGCGCCAGATAGGTTACAAGCTATAGTCAAGACGCCGCGATGGTCCCACCACTGGAGGAGGCCGCATGGCATCCTCCGGGACACTCGTCTGGTTCGGAGAGAGGAATGACGAAACTGAAGAAGAGAATCACCAATGACATGCAGGCAGCCATGCGGTCCGGCGACCATCTGCGAAGGGATACGATGCGCCTGGTGCTGGCAGCCGTGAAGCAGGAAGAAGTCGACCAGCAGATCACGCTGGATGACCAACAGATCTTGGCTGTGCTGCAAAAGGAGGCAAAGAGACGCCAGGAAGCCATAGCGGATTTTGTCAGGGCAGGCCGGTCAGCAGACGCTGACGGCGAGCGCGCCGAATCGCTCATCATCCGGGAGTACCTGCCGGCGCAGGCAACGGAAAGAGAGATCACTGCCAGAGCAACCGCCATCATCAACGAGCAGGCTCTGCACGGACCCAGGGCCATTGGGACGGTAATGAAGCAGTTGATGGGCGAATTCGCGGGAACAGCCGATGGCAGCATGGTCAACCAGATCGTACGAAAGTTGCTGACCGCCTGATCGGTGGCAACATCCAGGCATAATCCATGAGCCCGCCGCTGCGCAATTCCATCAGCCAATCAGCCTGGTCACCTGCCATTCGCTGGTGGAGAACCATCCGGCCGATGATCTTCGGCACTCTTCTGGTGGCGATCCTCACCATGGTGCTCATCTTTGATATCCTACCCGTCCCCCAACTCGAACTCCAGGTGGGAGAAAAAGCGCCAGAGGACACACTGGCTCCCCGAGCCGTGACCTATGTCTCACAGGTATTGACCGAAAGGGCACGCCAGGAAGCCGTTGCCAATGTTCGAGAGGTGTACAATCCGCCTGACATGAGGGTCGCGCGCTCCCAGGTTAGCCGGGCGGTGCTCGTCCTCGATTTCATCGACACCGTTCGGGCCGATACGCTCGCCGGCCGGCCGACCCAAAAGGGGTACATTAACGCCGTTCCTGAGCTTGAGCTTGCAGACGAAACGCTGGATATCCTGCTCAACCTGACTGCCCAGCATTGGGAGATCGCCCGTCAGGAAACTCTCAACGTGGTAGATGAAGCGATGCGCGAGCAGATCCGCTCGGACCGGCTGGAGGAATCGAGAGCGGCCATTCCCTTGCTGGTGCGGCTGGAGCTGTCAGAGAACGACTCGGCCGTGGTGACGGCGCTCGCACAGCAGCTCATTGTCCCAAACTCGTCACCCAATCCCCAGCTCACTGAGCAGTATCGTCAGGACGCGGAGAACAACGTCCAGCCAGTCCAACAGTCCTTTGACATCAACTCGACCATCGTGCTCAAGGGGGATATCATCGACGAGGCCGACATCGAAGCGATGCAGCAGTTTGGCCTGATGCAGGCGGAGACGAGTTGGCAGGACAGCATCAGCATGTTTATTGCAGTTGTGCTGTTCATCTCCTTGCTCGGCCTGTACATCACGCGCTTTCACCCCGAGTTTCTTACCAGCGGCCGCCACATGATGCTTCTGTCGGCCTTGCTGGTGATGTTTGCCCTGATAGCCAAACTCACCGTACCGGGACGGGCTCTTCTCCCGTTCCTCTACCCGGCGGCCGGGCTCTCTATGCTGTTGACCGTCCTGTTTGATCCGAATTTGGCCATTGCAGTTACCATCTGCCTGGCCGGTATGGTGGGCTTTATCGGCGGGAACTCTCTCGAACTGGCAATCTATACCGCCGTAGGGGGAATAATCTCTTCGCTGGTGATCAAAAAGTCACCTCGAATAAGCGCCTTTTTCCGCACCGGCGTTTTGGTGGGCATAGCCAACACCTGCGTCATTCTGATCTACCGGCTGACCGGTTCCGATCTGTTGGGGCTCTTTCAGTTAGTCGGGGTCAGTTTTCTCAACGGGCTTTTCTCCGCAGGGTTGACGCTGACAGGGTTCTTCGTGGTGGGAAACGTCTTCAACGTCGTGACCTCCCTGCAACTCCAGGAGCTGGCCCGCCTGGACCACCCTCTCTTGCAGGAACTGCTTCGGCAGGCTCCTGGGACCTATCACCACAGTTTGATGGTGGCCAACCTGGCCGAGCAGGCGGCCCGGCGCATTGGCGCGGATTCAGCCCTCGTGAGGGTTGGTTCCTTTTACCACGATGTGGGCAAGATCACTCGGCCGTATTTTTTCACCGAGAACCAAGAGGGATCTGGGGTTCACTCGCGACTCGACCCACTCACCAGCGCTCAGACCATCGTCAACCATGTTTCTGATGGCGTAGAGCTTGCGCGACGATACCGGCTGCCGGAAACGATCCAAGCATTTATCACTGAACACCACGGACGGCGGAACATCAAGTTCTTCCACCACATGGCAATCAAGGCAGCGGATGATCCCGATAGCGTGAACGAGCAGGATTACCAATACCCTGGTCCCAACCCCCAGAGCCGGGAGACCGCTGTGGTACTCTTGGCCGACTCGTGCGAAGCCGCCTCAACGGCCCTGCAGAGCCGCGGGGAGGAGCAGATCGAAGAGCTTGTGAATCAAATCATCGATGAGATCATGCTCGAGGGCGCACTGGACGAGTCCGGTCTGACGTTAGGTGACGTTCACACAATCAAGGAGAGCTTTGCGGAAACGCTCAAGGGGCGCTTCCACGTCCGGCCCAAATACCCTGGTCAGCGGACATCAGACAAGCTGGACCCGATCGACCAAGGGCCTTCCACCACGCGGCCGGGAGATCACGTGGTCACCCTCCCTGAACCGGACGTGCCAGATCCGGCGGAGGGATAGCGTGTATCAGATAGAGGTAGTGTCGGACGAGGAGCTAGTCGCGGATGTCCCAACAGCGTTGCTCGCCGCCGCGGCCCGAGCAACCCTGATCCATCAGGATTCCCCCCCTGGAGAGCTCACGATCCTGGTGACAACCGACGAAATGATGGCGGCTCTCAATCAGACCCACCGCGGTATCCGTGAACCGACCGACGTGCTTGCCTTTCCGGGCGGCACCCATCCAGCGCCTCCTGGGTTTCCGCGGTATCTTGGAGACATCGCCATCAGCCTGCCCCGAGCGCAGGCGGCCGCTGGTGCACACAGCTTGGAGGCCGAGCTGCAGTTGCTGGCAGTTCATGCGACGCTACACCTGCTGGGGCATGATCACGCGGGGGATGATGACAAAACCCGCATGTGGGTAGCGCAGAGGGAAATCCTATCCATATTGGGAGTTTCGGTGTCGGTGGATGAATAGCGGGCAGTTGCCCGCAGCCAGCATCCCCTCGCGTTCCTCGGCGCCTTCCCCTCAATCGCCCCCCACCACCTGGATGGGCTCCAACAGGATCCGGTTCCCGCTCTCCTCACCATCACGATAGACGGGCAGTCGAGGGTAGCCCACAGCGTTCAAGTACGCGCCCGTTTCCAGTTGGTACAGTCCACCCGGCAGATTCGTGGGGACAGAGAAGCGATGCAGTTGCGCAAATAGGTCACCTGGCTGCCAGGCGTCGGCTGGCACGTCGAGCCTGTCCTGCTGCGCCGCGACCTCAGCTTTGCCGAGAAGGTGCGTAAAGAGCACCAGATCTGTGCCGGCCGGCATCTGAGCAATCGGCTCCCAGAAGGTGATCAGTTCCAGGATGCCGCCCGGGCTCACTGCCGGGGTGCGTAGATCGTATCCCACAAAGGCCAACGCGTGCCCCAGGTCAATCGGTTCGCTCAGCGGCAGGCGATCGCGAGCCGCGTTCGGCGCCCACACATAGATGTCGAACCAGGGCGACAGGTCATCCGGCGACAGCTCAATCCGTTCCATCAAACTCGCGACCGGGCCAAAGAGATGCTGCAATTCAGGATCCAGCGGGGTCAGCGCGGGAAAGACTGCGCGAGCGCGATCCGCGCGGGGGAACACGAGTGCATACCGGGCATCATACCACCGCGCCTCCCTCACCAGGCTTGTTGGCCGGATCACCAACTCGGCCACAGAGGGATCGTGGAGCGGGCCGGGATACATCGTCGAGATGCCAAGTG
>WSZX01000272.1 GCA_013139935.1 Ardenticatenales bacterium | reverse complement strand
CGCTCGCCAGGTGAGTCGAATATGCAACGTGACAGGTTCTGACGAGGTTGGGTCACGAGTGTTTCCAGGGCTGGGTCGAACTCGGCTGTTTCTCCGCTGGTTCCGTTGGCATCTCCACGGTGATGGTTGTACCCTGGTCTTTCTCTGAAGCTATCGCGAGGGTGCCCCCCAGCAATCGAGCCCGTTCATACATGCCGAGGACGCCGAGTTTGCCGGTGGACACCAGGCTATCCATCCTCTTCGGTACCTCGAACCCACGGCCGTTGTCGCTGATCCTCATCTGCACCTTGCCGGCGAGAAACTCCACGTCCACGTCAACCCTCGTAGCCTGGGAGTGTCGCCGGATGTTGTTCAGCGCCTCCTGGCAGATTCGGAATAATCCTAGCTCCTGCTCCGGTGTAGGACGACGCACCTCACCCACTGCCTTTAATTCCGCTGCAATCCCATCTTTTTCCTTCAGGTCGTTGATCGCCCCTACCAGGGCGGCCATCAGCCCCAGGTAATCGAGCGAGGAGGGACGCAAATCCTTTACGAACCGGCGCAGACCCTTTAACGTCTCGCTCCCCACATCCTGCAGCTCGACCAACAGTTGCAGAGTGGATTCGGGCATCTGCTCCAAAGCAGCCAGCGCCTCGATGCGCCGTGATATCACGATCAGCATTTGAATCGTCTCGTCGTGCAGATCGCGGGCGATCCGCATTCGCTCGTCCTCCTGCGCTCTGGTGATCTGCCGGGCGTAGAAGCGCATGTTCTCATAGAGACGCGCGTTGTCGATGGCAATGCCAGCCTGCCGGCCGATACTGGTCAGCATAGCGATATCTCTGTCGGAGAAAGCCCTTGCCCGCCCAATCGTGACAACCGCCAGAGTGCCGAAGGACCGATCGCCGCTGACGAGGGGCGCTGTGGCGATGCTGGTGACGCCAGCCTGGACAAAGGCAGGTATGGCTCTGGGGTATGCGGCGTAATCCTCGATCGCAGCGGGGCGGCCGGCGGCCATAACCTCCCAGGCCAGGCCGGTTTCCTCAGATGCTGTTATCTGTGCCAGCGCCTGGGGTAGATTGTGCAAGTAAGGGTAGCCGACGAGATTGCTCTCCTCATCAAACAGTGCAATGATTGCACCGTCGGCGCCGATTAACTCCTCAGCGATCTCGAGTGCGCGGGGCAGAATTCGATCCAACTCGAGATCCGACGCCAATCTTTCGGCTATCTTGTTCAAGCGCTGCTCGATGCGCAATTGCCGCTCTACATCTTGGTGCAAGCGAGCGTTCTCGATGGCGACGCCCACCTGCCCGCAGATGGCGGTGAGCAGGTGCACGTCCTGCGTAGTAAACTGGTGACGCTGAGAATCGGCCAGGGTCATGACTCCAAGCACCTCGTCGCCGGATTTCAAAGGCACGGCCACAAAGGATCGCATGCCCGCGGCTCCCTCCAGACACGCGGCCAGCCCTGGGTCGTCAAAAAAATCTCCCAGCACTACCGGTTCCCCTGATTGCCTAACCTGGCCGGCAAGACTCTCGCCTAATGCAATCGGGTCTGTCTCGCGAGCGCGGGCGGGAGACACTCCCCGATAGGCAGCCAGGACCAATTGCTCGGCTTCCTCGTTCAAGAGATATACGGAAGCCACCTTCGCGCTCATGACCTCCAGCACTTTGTCCAGTGCGCCGTCCAAGATGCGCTCCAGTTCCAGGGAACTGGTCACGATAGAGGTGACAGCGCCGATCGACCTCAGCCGGGAAGCAACTTCCTGGCGCAGACGCTTTTCTCTCTCCTGGCTCTCGATCACCCAGACCACAAGATACCCCACTAACACGACCCCGAGAACCTCCGCCAGGGCATCTCCCGGATAAGGAGAGAGAAAAAAGACCCGTGGCAGCATGATGAGAATGGCTAGAGCCAAGGCGGCCAGGCCGCCTGCCCGACCAAAAGCCAAGGCCGCACCGGCGATCGGTAGCAGGAAAATGATACGGTCTACCGAGTGCCGGCTCAGGGTGTGCGACGTCAAGGGCAGGGATATCACTTGAGGTGTGAGATAGTGAACTAACCCCAGGACCACCAGCAAGATGGCCAGGATCCAAAAACTTTGATTGGCAAGAATGGCCTTCAATCGGTTCATCAGGGTGTCCTTGCCTTATTGTTCGGCCTTGTCCTCCCGCACCGTGTCGTCCAGGGTCAGCCAACCCGCCCGCAAGGCGTGCAGGACAGCCTCGGTGCGCGAACCGACCTGCAATTTGCCAAAGACGTTGCCAAGGTGGACCTGAACCGTCCGGACGCTGACAGCAAGTTCCTGGGCAATCTCTCGGTTCATCATCCCCTTTGCAGCCAACCTCAGGACCTGGCTCTCACGCTCGCTCAACGGGCCAAAGTCGGTCTCTGTCGAGCGCTCGACCGGGGGCTGAGCCAGGCGGGTCAGGACTTTTCGGGCAACGATCGGATGAAGCACCGATTCCCCGGCATGCACGGCCCGGATAGCCTTGATCAACTCATCGACCGGCACGTCCTTCAAGAGATAGCCCGCAGCCCCAGCTTTTAGAAGCGCAAAAACATACTGGTCATCGTCGTAGGCGGAGAGCACCAGGACAGCAGTCGAGGGGCACTCGGCCTTTATCTGCTTGGTAGCTTCAATGCCGTTGAGCCGAGGCATGGCGATGTCCATGATGACTATATCGGGATGCTTGCTAACAGCGAGCTGCACAGCCTCTTCTCCGTCGCCAGCCTCTGCCACTACTTCCAGATCCTCTTCCCGTTCCAATAGCTCCCGCGTTCCCTGTCGCAACATCACATGGTCGTCGGCCAGCAAGATTCTGATTGTGCGCATAGTGTCCTCCAAGGAATTGCTGCCCTCTGATTATACTGCATCCGAGATCGCTCGGGAAACGAAACACGAATCACTTGGCAGTTTTCAATGCAGAGGTCGACACAAACCAATCCCACCAATCATTTTTTTCCACCACCCTTTCTTCCCCTGCAACCAGGTCGCCACCTCGCCGCCCGCCACGTGGCGTCTCTCATTATAGCATGGGGGTTCTACGATCTGACGTCTTCAGCTATTGGCATGGAGGCCGTTTGACGAACATCGATGGTGCCATTGACCGCAGACCGCTCCATGCCGTGCTCTGCCTTGGCCAAGGCAATCGGCCGATGCAATCCGCCGATGCAATCCGCCGATGCAATTGACCAATGCAATTGGTCAATGCAGAGGTCAAATGGACGATTGCTGCGAACCATTGTCCCGGACAGCCTATCAGCAGGCCTCTCTGACTCCAATCCTGTGGGCGAGATGTGCAACCGGCCCGGGCGCTGCTCGTGTCAGCTCCTTGTGATGCCGCCCAAGGCGGCCCTGTGTGCCAATATTGATGAGACAGCGCTGTGCAGGATTGTTTGCGACGACTAGGTCATTGTGCCTAGCCCACCGGGAGCCGGTTAGCTTATTTTGGGAACCAAGCCTACGCAGCAGTGCTTGTGATGATACTGGAGAACTAGGCTCATTTGGCAGGGGCAAGATTGGTGTTTCAACTCAAGACGACGGCCGGTCAAGATGCTATAGTAAGAGCGCAGGCAGGGACAGGGAGATTCAAGAGGCAAAGGCAGACGTACTTGTTCTTGTTGGAGGCAACCCAGTCCTCGAATCCACATGAAAGTACAGACCAAATTCAGTCTCGGTATCATCCTTATCTTCGCGGCGCTGGCGGTCGGTATCGCCATCATGAGCGTCAACTATGTCAACACCAATACTATCCGGGAAGCTGAGGACCGGGTGAGAATATACGCCAGAGCCGCCTGGGAGATTCACAACGCCGAAATCGAGCGCGTGCTTTCGGCGTCGGAGATATTGGCACAGGATCCGATCATCAAGGATCTGATTCAGCATCCGGGGGACGACCAACTGCTGGCTATGGCGATCAAGCATCTGGAAACCTTTCGTCTAGACCAGGGGATGGATGTCCTCAATCTACTCGATCCTGATGGAACGGTCATTCTAAGGACCAGGCCCCCCTACAGTGCGGGAGATAGCCTGGTCGCGGACCCCATGATCAGGCAAGCCATATCCACCCGGCACAGCAGCTCCGGCAACGTCTTGCTGGCGCTGGAGCGCCTGGATGTTGAGGGGATTGGCATGGTGGAACGGTGCATGGCGGTTGGCGGCGAACCGAGGGGGATGCTGTCCGGCGCGGTGGTGCCAATCCTCAGTGGCGGCGAGTCGATAGGGATGATCCAGGCCGGCAGCCTGTTGAACGGGGCGGCCGAGGAGGTGGATCGGATCAGAGACGCTGTCTTCGAGAACGAGTACTATGGTCAAAAGCCGGTGGGAACAGCTACCATTTTCATGGAGGACCTGAGGATTTCCACCAATGTGATGGACAGCCTGGGCCGGCGGGCAATAGGGACCCGCGTTTCAAAGTCAGTCGCCGATCAAGTACTGGACCAAGGGCTTTCTTGGACAGGGAGGGCCTATGTAGTTGATAGCTGGTATCTCTCACAATACGATCCCATCACAGATCCCGGCGGTGATGTCATCGGCATGCTCTACGTCGGCGAGCTGGAGCTCAAGTACTTGGATATCCGCACCCGCGCAGTGCTATCGTATCTTTCCATCATCCTGGTCGGTATGGTACTGGCGTTTCTCGTATTCTTTTTTGTGGTGAAGAGTATTCTGGGACCCATTCAAGATCTGTCCAAAGCTACTGAGAGTCTCTCCGATGGTGACCTGACATATCGAGTGGATATCTGTGGAAAAGACGAGATATGCACTCTCGCTGCTTCATTCAACCACATGGCAGAGCAACTGCAGAGACAACGCCAAGAAATCGAGCGCCGCCAGATTGAACTGGAAGAGGTCAGCAGTGAACTGAGAGTGATCAACCGGAACTATATGGAGATGTTGGGATTTGTCGCCCACGAGCTCAAGAACCCGCTGAGTTCCGCGATGATGGGTCTGTATACGGTGAAGGATGGTTACCTGGGCGAACTCAACCCTGCACAGACGAAAAGCCTGGGCTCGGTGGGTCAGAGCCTGGACTATTTTCACGACATGATCAAGAACTACCTGGACCTCTCCCGTCTGGAGAAAGGAGAACTGGAGGTAGACAAGAAGCAGGTTCTTCTCCAGGCTGACGTGATAACGCCCGTGTTGGAAGTTCTGGAAAGAGAATTGAAGGAATATCGTATGGTGGTGGAGAATCGTGTCTCGGGAGAACTGGCGTTGAACGTGGATAGTGATCTCTTGAGAATTGTCTACGATAACCTGCTCTCCAACGCGATCAAGTACGGCCGGCAGAATGTCACAATAAGGCTGGACGTCCAGGAGAACACGGACCATGTCACGTTGAGTGTCCGAAATGACGGCAGAGGCATCTCGCCAGAGATGATGTCCA
>WSZX01000363.1 GCA_013139935.1 Ardenticatenales bacterium | reverse complement strand
CTCGGACGTCTCCCGGAGGGCCTTGCGAGCCCGCCGCGTGCTGAGCCCTGGGCACGGGAAGGTCCGCCCTCCGTCGAGGCTCCAATGGGCTTATGAGGTTCGGACCCAAGTTCGGACACGCAGACCTGCGAGCCATCCCACGCCGGCTGCGGGAGAGAGACGAGGTGTGCAGGTCGCTGCGCGACCTAGACACCCCCCACTGTCCCGCGTCCTGGCCGGCTGGAGCGGCGGTGTCTGGACTCGTCTGAAGTTGAGGGTGTTGAAAAAGGGGCCGCGGCGACGGAAGAGAGAAGCAGGGGTGGCGAAGGGGGCGCTTTGCGCCCCCTTCGCCACCCCTACCAGCTGTCCTCACCTGCACTGCCCGCAGGCGCACGTGTGTGCAGCAGCGGAACTGCAGAGGGGACGGCGCCTCACTTGTTTTTCTACACTCTCTGTATTTGCCTTGCGTCCAGGCTGCTGGGTGGTATAGTCGACGGCGGTGGCCTATGAGAAAAGCACTAGCTGCTCTCGAACCTCACTTGAAGGATGGAGCCAGGATCATGCTGATGCTGTTCCTGGCCCTTGCGGTGACGATCTTTCTTGTGCAAGCGGCTCTGGCACTCCTTCACCGCTATCCGTTGGACTATGGCGAAGCGCCTCTGGTCGATCAGGCAATGCGTCTGGCGGCCGGACGCAACATCTACCGCGCTGACATCTCTACGCCCCCGTACACTGTCTCTAACTACCCGCCACTGTACATTCTCTCGCTGGCCCCGTTCGTGAAGCTCTTTGGTCCGTCCTTTTTCGCAGGCCGCGTCATTTCGGTGTTGTGCACCCTCGCGTCGGCGGTCTTTCTCGGCCGGATCATCTACAGTGTCAGCCAGGATCGTGGGGCGGCTATGGTCACCGGCATGCTGTTTTTGTCCTTTCCGTACGTGGCTGGCTGGTCCAAGCTCCTACGCGTGGACATGCTCGCCCTGGCCCTCAGCACGGCCGGGCTGTATACCGTGGTCCGGAGGCCCGCCACTCGGCGGGGGCTGATCATCTCTGGACTGCTGTTGGTCGCGGCTATCTACACCCGCCAGTCATACGCGCTGGCGGCGCCCCTGGCCGCCTTTGCCTGGCTGTGGGCCCACGACCGGCGGCAAGCGATCAGGCTGGTGGGCCTGGTTGGGGGGCTGTCGTTGGCTCTCTATCTCTTGTTGACTGTGCTCACCCGAGGCGGCTTTTATTTCAACATCGTCACGGCCAATGTCAACGAGTTCGACACCGACCGCCTCGGCCGGTGGTTGGGTGGGCTCTGGGAAACAACCCCCATCCTGCTCGTTCTGGGCGGCGCGCTGTTGTTTCTCGCCTATCGCCGGGTGGCGTCTTGGCCGTTGGTGGCTCCGTACCTGATCGGGGCTTCGCTGTCGGCTCTGACCATCGGCAAGATAGGCTCCAATGAGAACTATTTTCTGGAACTGTCCGCTGCCCTGGGCCTGACGGCTGGAGCCGCCGTCGTCTGGAGCCGCGAGCGCCCCTGGCTACGCGCCGCTCTCCCGGTACTCTTGGCCCTGCAAACCGGGATGCTGATGAGCTCCACGCTGAATGGCCCTGTCGAAGGACTGAAATGGCGACTCTGGCCAGCGAGGGACCCCACCAGTCACGATATCCGAAACCTGGAGTGGCTCGCCGAGTCTGCGGACGGCCCGGTGCTCGCCGACGAGTTCATGGGGTTTCTGACGCTGTATGATCAGCCGCTCTACATCCAGCCCTTTGAGATCACGCAGTTGGCCAACGCAGGCTTGTGGGATCAGACCGCTTTGCTGACCAGCATCCGCAATCACGAGTTCCCGGCTATCCTCATCCACCACTTTGCGAACTGGCCGGTGTACAAGGAGCGCTGGACACCGGAAATGTTGTCGGTCATCGTGGAGAGCTACGCGGCCACCGACTGGCTGGCCGAGACCATTGTTTATCGCCCTCGCGATGCCGGGGAGAACGGATATTCCAAACTGATGGCTTGTCCAGGCGCCCCGTGGCGGTTGCCCACCCGCAGCGAACTGGGTGTGTGGTGGCTCAGCAAGCAGCTTGGCTTTATGGGTCAGGGCTACGAGAACACGGTTCCGGTGTTTGCAGTGGCGGAGGGCCTGCTGATGCGCCATTCCGACTGGCACGGCGAAGTGGCGATCCAACACGATGACCCGTTGCGGCCGGGCGAAAAGGTGTGGACGTTCTACGGCGGCATGGCCAGCGGCGAGAACGACGAGTCCTTTGTCACTCCAGGCTTTCCGCCCGGCAGCGAGGGGGTGCCGATCCAGAGAGGAGAGCTGATCGGATACCAGGGCCAGTGGTCGCCCCTTGAGCCATGGCAGCCCACATGGGTGCACCTGCAGTTTGCTGTGGCGCCACCGTTGAGCGGCGGGGCTTTTCCCACACACCTGGCGGGTATGGCGGCGGAACAGCCGGTTCTGGATGAGGAAGAACTGGCTCCTCCCCTGGATCCATCGCCATACCTGGGCACCATCGGCAGCCGTGTGATGGGCACGCCCACGTGGATGCCATTGCGCTGCCAGGTCGCCGAGTGAAGAGGGTGTCGAAAAAGGGATACCGCGACGGGACAGAGAGGCAGCCTCCCCTTGCCTTCAAACGATGGGGCGCCAGGGCAACCGGGCCACACCTGGAGGTCAGAGAATGATGGATGAAACTGATCTGGGCTTCAAGAGGTCCGGTCTGCACTTGCTCGTCGTTGGCCTGTGGGCTGCGACGAGCGCAGTGTGCTTTCTGGAAATCCTCACGGTACGGGGGTTGGTGGTGCGTATCTATGCCCGCTTTGCGGCTACCGGCCGCTCTTACGGGCCTGAGTACTTTGGCGGGGCCACATTGGGCACACTGACAACCCTTGCCATGGCTATCGTGTGCATTGTGGTCATCATAGGCTGTGGAGAATACCATTACAGGAATGTCGGCAAGCCCGAATCATGGAAGCTTTTCGGCTGGACCATAGCGTTTGAGTTGTCCATACTCGTCCTTGCGCTTTTCATCTGAGTCGCGTATCCTCGCGCATGTTGGAGGTCGATATGTGACGTTACCGGCCGGGGAATTCAGGTTTGCTCGTCACGCAACCATGGCCAGTGCACGATTGGCCAACATCTCGACGCAGGCGGCAGCTTTGCTGGTACGGCCGAGGTGTACACTGATGGCCATTCAGATATCGTTAGCAGGCACTGAAAGGCGGTTGTCACACGTGCACCGGAACAACCGGCCGACAATCTCGGCCCCGCGATCGTGAGACTCGCCGATGAGGAGCTTGGGAACCTCAGCACCGCATGGGCGACAACTACTGGATGATTATTGAGTATGACCAACCCTAGCCCGAGGCAGAGATGATTTCTGGCAGTTTCATACCACTCCTTCTGGTATGCGGTCTATTCGCGCTCATACTGGCGGTAGGGATCGGATGCTCCTACCTCTGGCTGGTGTGGTTGGGCAAGGAAGCGACGAAATGCCCTAAATGTGGCCAGAGAGGGGCGGGGGAATTGCTGGAGAGTGAAGTGATTGAATCGAGGTCCTACACGGAATGGGAGCGCAGGCTGAGGATACTGGGGGGGGATGCTAGCCAACGGCGACGGGTCCAGGTGACAGAACAGACATTTGAGGACCATTTCGAGTGCGAACGCTGCAAGCACCGGTGGACGACAACGGCACGACAAAAGACACGAGACGCAATAGACGGTACGAAAAGGAGATGACAATGAGTACACGACGATTTCCCCAGGGCTTTCTCTGGGGCGCGGCGACCTCGGCCCACCAGATTGAAGGCGCCTGGAATACCGATGGCAAGGGGGAAAGCATCTGGGACCATTTCGCCCACTCGCCATACCGCGTCATGAACGATGACACTGGCGACGTGGCGTGTGATCATTACCGCCGGATGAGCGATGATGTGGCGCTGATGAAAGAACTGGGATTGCAGACCTACCGCTTTTCCATCTCCTGGCCGCGGATTCTGCCGCAAGGACGCGGCGCAATCAACGAAAAGGGGCTGGACTTTTATGACCGGTTGGTGGACAGTCTGCTGGCGGCCGACATTATCCCCAACGCCACCCTCTACCACTGGGATTATCCCCAGGCCCTTCAAGAGGCCGGCGGCTGGCCCAACCGTGACAGCGTGGACTGGTTCGTCGATTATGCGCGCGTTGTGTTCGACCGGCTGGGCGACCGCGTGCCGCTGTGGGCGACGCACAACGAGCCGTGGGTGACTGCTTTCGTTGGCCACGCCCTGGGGCTTCACGCACCAGGTATCTGCGACTATTCTCAGGCCTATCAAACAGTGCATCATCAGTTGCTCTCCCACGGAAGGACGGTTCAGCTCTTTCGTCAGGGCAGCTATCAGGGCGAGATCGGCATCGTCTTGAACCTGGGCCACTATGAACCGGCCACCGAGAGCCAGGCCGACCTCGCGGCGTGCCAGCGGGCCTATGAGGAGAACGTGGCCCTGTTTATGGATCCGCTCATCAAGGGCCATTACCCGGAGATGTTGCTCGACTGGATAGGTCCCCACAGACCGCATGTGCGTGAGGAAGACGCGGCCGTAATCAGCCAACCGATCGACTTTGTGGGGGTGAACTACTATACGAGCCACCAGGTCTCTTGGTCCCTATCGCATGGCTTGCTCAAGGCGAACTCGGCTCCTGTCTCTGCGCCGGGGTGGGGCCATACCAAGATGGACTGGGGGATCAACCCGCCCGGTCTGACGGCCGTGTTGTTGAACATCAAGGAAAACTATGGCAATCCCAAGATGTACGTGACCGAGAACGGCTGCGCCCTCAAAGACACGCCTGACGAGCGCGGTTTTGTGGCCGATTGGGGCCGGGTGGGCTTTTTTCGGGCCCACCTGATGGCGGCTCACGACGCCATCCAGGCCGGCGCCAACCTGCACGGCTATTATGCCTGGAGCCTGATGGATAACTTTGAGTGGGCCATGGGCTATGAGCCGCGCTTTGGAATCGTGCGGGTGGATTTTGAGACGGGCAGACGAGATCCCAAACAAAGCGCACTTTGGTACCGCGAGGTCATTACCCGCAACGGCGTAGAGGAGTAGACGGCGCCGGGGGAGTGGTGCACTGCGGGGACCGGCT
>WSZX01000073.1 GCA_013139935.1 Ardenticatenales bacterium | reverse complement strand
AGTCCGTGGAAGGTTCCGCCTCCCTGTCGGGGAAAGGTCCAGTGGAACAGCGAACCAATGCCTACCGCCTGGTCAACGCCGAGTCCGATGGGCTTCCGGGATTGATAGTGGACCGCTACGACGAGTTCCTGGTCGCGCAGTTCCTCACCTTGGGGATGGAGGTTCGCAAGGCCCAACTGGTGGAGCTCTTGGCAGAGTTGGTACCAGGGACGACGGGTATCCATGAGCGGAGCGACGTGGAGGTACGCGAGAAGGAGGGGTTGCCATCGGTGGTCGGCCCGTTGCACGGCGCATCGCTTCCGCCAGAGGTCATTGTGACTGAGAACGGGCTGCAGTTTGTGGTGGACCTTGTGGCTGGTCACAAGACCGGCTTTTACCTCGACCAAAGAGAGAATCGGGCGATTCTAGAGCAGTATGCATCCGGCGAGGTGCTTAATTGCTTCGCCTACACGGGTGCCTTCGCGGTCTACGCTGCCCGGGGAGGGGCAGGCCGGATCACAAATGTGGAGACCTCCGCGTCGGCGCTGGTGCTGGCCCGGCGCAACCTGGCGCTCAATGGCTTTGCGGGCCGGCACGACGAACATATCGAGGCGGACGTGTTCCACGAGCTTCGTCGCTACCGCGATGCCGGCCGGCAATTTGACGTGGTTCTCTTGGACCCACCAAAATTCGCACCCAGTCGACGTGCGGTCAAGCGGGCGGCGCGCGGGTACAAGGACATCAACTGGCTGGCGATGCGGCTGCTCCGGCCGGGAGGCTGCTTGTTTTCTTTTTCCTGTTCCGCGGCCATCAGCGCCGATCTGTTCCAAAAGATCCTCTTTGGAGCAGCGCTCGATGCGGGCCGTGACGTCCAGATCATCAGCCGGCTGGCCCAGGGGCCCGATCACCCCGTTCTGCTCTCCTTTCCCGAATCGGCCTATCTAAAGGGAACAATCTGCCGAGTGTGGTAGGAGGGGAACGAAAAAGGGGCAAATCGCGTCGATTTGCCCCTTGGCTGTCTTGCGCCCCAGGAGGGACTCGAACCCCCAACCTACGGCTTAGAAGGCCGGTGCTCTATCCATTGAGCTACTGGGGCTGGTGACCGTATGCTATCCAGCGCTTACCACTCTCTTCCCCCACGACGGGCGCTTTTTCCACAACCTCGGTCCCAGAGCTAGCCTATTCGTCGTCTTCCTCAGGCACGGGTCGGATTCCCTTATAGATCCGCCGTCCGGCCAGAGTTAGTTCGATGGTATCGGCTAGCTTACCGATGCGCCCTGCCAGTTCTTGTGCGGTGAGGGGCGAGTTCCCATTTGCCAGAAACACCCGAAACACAGCGTCCATCACGGGGGTCATGGAGGTGATATAACCCGATTGCAGGCTGCAATGGGTGTGGAGCGTGTGTTCCAGTCCGTTTACCTGGCGGACTTGGGCCGTGCGCGGATCGATCCAGTCCACAACCTCTTCGCCAGTATAATTGGCGAACACCCCCTGGTGCTCAGAGCAGAGATGAGTCTGCAGATACACGCGCAGGTTGCGATTGGCTCTGCCCCACCAACTGTAATCTATGTGATACTTGATGTTGCTTGCTATCTTTGCGCGCTGACCGATTCTAGGTGCTTTGTGCAGGGCCACTCGCTTTCTCCTGGAACGGTGCTGCCAAGTACTTGTTCAAGAACAACTCGGCGGTTATGTGACCGCTCTACCCGCGAATCACCATTCAAAACGGGAAGCTATTCCTTAACAAGTGCTATCCGCCACTCCATAGGCTCGAGTCGAATTGCCAGTAGTTGTCGCCCATGGAGATGAAACATGGTTGTCGCACCAGCTCGGAGAAGATCGGACCGGGCGGGCAGCGGCACACGATATTCACGGCACTGTACAACGTCCTGGCATGGACGGTGGTCTGCGGACTGAGTCTTGCCAGGGCAGGGAATAGTTCGACGATAATTTGAGCGAGTGACAAGCCTTTTTCCTGGGTAGTGATCCAGGCTGCATCGGCGTCGGACGGGTTGTCCATCCCAATCATCATCATGTCATCGTAGACACAGCCCATCGCGCGTTTCTGCATGCCAAACATCAACTGCCCATCCTTCATAAAAGCCACCCGGACCCACTCGCTCTGCGGTCGGCGCGTCTCGTACTCGATGGTTACGATGCCTGGATTGGGTCCCGGAGTCAGGTGCAGATACGCCCCTGTTGGCAGGTCGTTTTCCTCGTACCAGTTCGCCAGCCCATGCACATAGCGTCCTTCCCAGACCACCCAGGCATCCATCTGCCGGTCGGTACTTGGATCTACGAATGTGCACCGTATCCGGGGCGCCTGGTATGAAGTGGGAAACAGGGGCGCCACGTTGGATGACAATGGAATGGTCCCTTGCCGCCGATGTGGCAAGGTGAGTGTGAAGGAAACGCGACCGGGCGTACCGTCCGGTTGCCACCCGCTAGACCACTCATCGTCCAACTCCTCCTCCAACCTGCGCAGATTCAGGTTGAGTAGGTTCCGGTCGTACGGGGTGGGCGTGTAGGCCAATCGTTTCGGTGGGAACAGAACATCGGCCGGTTCCAGCCGGCGCAGATACCAGAGCACGACTCCGGCCGGACCCACCTCATCAAATCGGTCGTCGTGGTCGAGGGCGTAACTGAGGGAAAAGTCGAGCAACTCCGGTCGAGAATCTTCTGGTAGATCCAGGTCCTTCAACAGGTCGGAGGTAGGCAGCGGACCGCCCCCAGCGATGTCCAGGATGGCTTCTGCGATGTTCAAGTATCCTGGCCCGATTTCCGTCAACAATGCTTTCAGAAACCAGAAACCAAAGAGGTGAACCACATCGTCCTGCTCTTCCAGGGCAGCCAACAGTGCTTCCCCCACCCAGTTACCGTACTCTTGCCAGAGCTCCTGATCCGACGTCAGGGATGTATCTCCACCAAGCAGTGCGTCGGTGTCCTTGTCAAGGGGATGAGAAGGTTGCAGCGCAGCAGCGAATTCACGCTTTCGTTTGGTGTGCTCGAGCTTGACCTCAATAACCTCAAACTCGCCGGCCTCGGGATTGTGGCCGCGACGGATGTTTGTGACCGTACCAGTATGGAAGCTCAGCGCGGGGAAAACCAGTGTCTCGCCTAGCTGATAGCTTTCCCGCGGCCGGTACACAGTCCCCCGGGAGAGCAACCGTTCGAGTTCAGATTCCTCCTGTTCAACGCGATGGCATATCACTGCCCGGGCCAGCTCCTCGACGGGCAGCGGTTTCTCTTCCTCTAGCAGACGGTTGTCAACGTGATCTAGGTCGTCACTAGCGATGGAAAAGTCTTGTGTCCAGTAACGTTCGGTTTGAGTCAGGCGATGAAACACGAATGTCGGCTCCAG
>WSZX01000257.1 GCA_013139935.1 Ardenticatenales bacterium | reverse complement strand
CACATCTGCGCCACCAGTTGCTGATCGGTAAAGTGATGCAGGGTGATGGATTTGGAGAGACAGGCTGCAACGCAGGTACCGCATCCTTTACACAGCGCCTCATTGACTCGCGCCTTTTGTCGGTCGTCCAGGTAGTCGATGGCACTGAAAGAGCAGGATTCAATGCACATCCGGCAGCCGACACAGGTCAGGTCATTGACCTCAGCCAAGGCTGCTTCCAGTTCCAACTCCCCCTTGCCGATGATAGAGAGTACACGTGCGGCGGCGGCCGCACCTTGGGCGACGGTGTCAGGGATGTCACGAGGCCCCTGAGCACAGCCGGCGATGAAGACACCGTCGGTCATCGTCGCTATTGGGTCCAACTTGGGGTGTTTCTCTCTGAAAAAGCCTTCCCGGCTGCAACTGATGCCAAGGATGCGGGCCATCTCACGGCTATCATCACGTGGCCCGAGCCCGGTGGAGAGAACAACCATGTCCACGGGGATACGCCGTTGCCGACCGACCAGCGTGTCCTCGGCCGTCACAATCAGCTTCCCTTCTTCTGCCGGCCCCAAGGTGGCATCACTGATAGAGGCAGCCCGGCCGCGAATAAAGACGGTACCTTCCTCCAGGAGCCGATGGTAAAACTCTTCATAGTCCTTGCCAGGGGTACGGATGTCAATGTAGAAGTTGTACACCGTGGCGCCAGGCAGCTTTTCGTGTGCCATGTGCGCAAACTTGAGCGAGTACATGCAGCAGACGCGGGAGCAATGCTCGCGATAGCGAACATCCCGACTGCCAACGCAATGGATAATGGCGACGCTTTCAGGCACGCTCACACCATCACGCAGCACCACTTGGCCGTCCGTAGGACCGCCCGCGTTGGTCAGGCGCTCGAACTCCAGCGCAGTGAATACGTTGGGGTAGCGGTCGTAGCCATATTGCGGTATGCGCCGGGCATCAAAGGCATCATAACCAATGGCAGCAATGATATTGCCGACCTCCACTTCCAGGAACTCGTCTTCCTGGTCGTAGTCGATCGCGTTCGCCTCGCAGAAATGCTCGCAAGCTCCGCATCGCCCCAGCGTGTATTGCAGGCAGTGCTCGCGGTCAATGACCGGTATCTTGGGCACGGCCTGGGGGAAGGGAATATAAATGTTGCCCCGCTTGGAGAGCCCCACGTCAAACTCTGACAGCAGCGGCCGCGGCTCCTTGTCGGTGATGTCCTCCAGCTTGATGGCCCCCGTTGGACAGATAAACTCGCAGGCCCCGCAGGCGATGCAGTCGTCGGAGAATTTGAGGAAAGGCGACCCAACCTCTCGGTCCACGCCGCGCCCAACGAAACTGATGGCGCTTTGGCCAATGAGCTCTTTGCATACCCGCACACAGAGCCCACACAGATGGCAGAGCTCATCTGGGGAACCTAGCTCAAAGCGCGCCTCAGTGACCCCGAGATCGGCGGCCAGTTCCTGCACTTCGGGTGCGCTGGGGCAGCGAGCCAGCATCAATTCCGCCAGCATTTTGCGCCCCTTCAGCACCGTCTCCGAGGCGGTCCGCACCTCAATCTCCCACTGGACGGGATAGTTGCACGAGGTCACGAGCCGAGAACGACCATCATACGTGATCTCCACCGTGCAGAGACGGCACGCGCCGTAGGGTTCCAGCGCGGGGTGGTGGCAGAGCGCGGGGATGTGTATCCCCAACTGCCGGGCCGCCTCCAAGATGGTCGTCCCCTCCTTGACCTCAACAGTTTGTCCGTCAATCGTAACCGGTACCATGCGCTATCTCCCCTACACAGACCCTTTGCCACAAACCAGGGTCGCTACTGCACCAGGACGGCGTCGAATTTGCAGGTATCCAGGCAGACACCGCACTGGATACAGAGAGCCTGATCTATTGCGTGGACCCCTTTCTTCTCCCCTGAGATCGCCTCCTGCGGGCACTGGAGGGCACAGGCTGTGCAGCCGGTGCATTTCTCGGCGAGGATGGTGTACGTGATCAGCGCCTTGCACACGCCGGCCGGGCAACTGTGATCGTGGATGTGGGCCTCGTACTCGTCGCGGAAGTAGCGAATGGTGGAGAGTACCGGGTTGGCCGCCGTTCTGCCCAAAGCGCAGAGAGAAAAGCCCTCCAGGAGTTCCCCCAGTTCCTCCAGCAGGGCTATGTCCTCCGATTGGCCCTCTCCAGCGCAAATGCGGTGGAGAACCTCCAGGCTGCGTGCAATCCCCTCACGGCACGGAGTGCACTTGCCGCACGATTCTTCGCGCAGGAAGTTAAGGAAATAACGCGCCACGTCCACCATGCAGGTGCCGTCGTCCATGACGATCAACCCGCCGGAGCCCATCATCGAGCCGACCTTCGTCAACTCGTCAAAGTCTAATGGCATATCCAGCATGCTTTCGGGAATGCACCCGCCGGACGGGCCGCCCGTTTGCACCGCCTTGAACTTCTTGCCGCCCGGAATTCCGCCGCCAATGTCAAAGATGATCTCCCGAAGGGTGATGCCCATAGGCACCTCCACCAGACCGGTGTTATTGACCGTGCCCACCAGTGAGAAGATCTTGGTGCCCGTGCTTCCCTCGGTTCCGATGCCCGTGTACCACTCCCAGCCCCTGTTAATGATGTGCGGAACATTGGCCCAAGTCCCCACGTTATTGAGGGTGCTCGGTTTTTCCCACAGGCCATGCTCCACCGAGCGCACGTACTTTGCCCGCGGCTCTCCCACATCCCCCTCCAGCGAGCGCATGAGAGCACTAGATTCCCCGCAGACGAAGGCCCCACCGCCGCGAGCAATAGAGACGTCAAAACTAAAGCCTGAACCCAGGATGTCTTCGCCCAGGAAGCCAGATGCTCGTGCCGCTTCAAGCCCCAGTGCGAGGTTCGTCACTGCCAGGGGATATTCGTGGCGCACATACACATACCCCTCGTGACTGCCAATGGCATAGGCTCCGATTATCATTCCTTCCAGCACAACATGGGGGTTTCCCTCCAGAGTACTCCGGTTCATGTACGCGCCTGGGTCACCCTCGTCTGCATTGCAGATCACGTATTTCGGGTGGCCCTCGGCATTGCGGCAGCTTTCCCATTTGCGCCCGGTTGGGAAACCCGCACCCCCCCGACCTCGCAGCCCGGACCGTTTGATCACATCAACGACCTCTTCCGGCTGCATAGAATAGAGCACCGTGGCCAGCGCGCTGTAACCACCACGGGCAATATAGTCCCCAATGATGGTCGGATCAATGAAACCATTGTCCCCCAGAATGATTCGTGTCTGAAGGCGGTAAAAGGGCACGTCGCGCTCGTGGACGATCTTTTCGCCCGTCTGGGGGTTTGTGTACAGTAGGTTCTCTATGACATTGCCCTTGGCGATGGTCTCTGACATCACCCTGCTCACATCTCTGGCCTTCACACGCTGGTAGAAGATACCTTGGGGGTGAATGACCATCAGCGGCCCCCGTTCGCAGAAGCCATGACAGCCCGTTGTCCGGAGGTCTACCTGGTTCGCCAATCCCCGCCGTTCGATCTCCTTGCGAAAGGCATCGACCACCTCAGTACAACCGCTGGCTAGGCAGCCGGTGCCGGCGCAAATGGTGATGCACGTCTTGTTTGGATCTCGGGCTGCCCTCAAAGTCTCCCGCAGTTGCTCAAGCTCTTGTGGACTGTGCACTTTGTCAACGCAAACACCACTTGGTGCATACGGCTGCGAACGCGTGGTCATCTCAGTCATGCCGCTGCTCCTTGTCCGATTTTCGGAGTCTCCTGATCAGCCGCGCTGCCTTTGCTCCCGTCACCTGTCCAGAGTAGTCACCATCAATGACTACGACCGGTCCCAGGGCACAAGCCCCAAGGCAGTTGACAGTCTCCAGTGTGAATTCCAACTGCTCATCGGTCTCGCCAGCACGGATGCCGATTTCTCGTTCCAGCGCGTCCAGTATTCTGACCGCTCCACGCACGTGACAGGCAGTACCGGTACAGACATGGATCAGGTGCCTGCCCCGCGGCTCCAGGCTGAAAGCACGGTAGAAGGTAGCCATGCTGTATACTCTGGACACAGGGATTTCCAGTCGCTCAGCCACGTAGCGCAGCGCCCCTTCCGGCAAGTAGTTCACTTCTTCCTGCACGTCCTGCAGAATGGCGATAACGGCCGACGGATCTCGCTCGTGTTGATCCAAGATACCGTCAATGGTTACCGCTTCCATCCCCAGTTCCAGACCCGGCGCAGTCAAACGCATCGGCTACTCCTTATCTGTCTCCGACCTCAAGCTGTTCAAGGTAGGGCAAATTGCGCACAATGCACTGCTCGGTGCAGACTCCACAACCAGTGCACTTTTCCACGTCTACACTGCGCGCCTTC
>WSZX01000414.1 GCA_013139935.1 Ardenticatenales bacterium | reverse complement strand
ACTGATGACTGTGATGCCTGCCGACAAACCGTGGCTACAGCACTATGACGAAGGAGTGCCGCACTCACTGGATTACCCGAACATCCTGGCGCATACGTTTGTGGAGTCCAGTGCGCAGGATTTCCCGGAGAACCCGGCCCTAGTATTCAAGGGACACGTAATCAACTACCGGGAACTCAACGATCTGGCAGACCGGATGGCGGCCGGATTGGCGGCGATGGGGGTCAAGAAAGGGGATCGGGTGGGTCTCCTGATGCCCAATAGCTCCCAGTTTGTGATCGCGTTTTACGGCATCCTCAAAGCGGGCGCCATTGTCGTGGGGACCAATACGCTCTACACGGCCAGAGAGATCGTCCACCAGATGAGCGACGCTGGAGCCGAGACCTGCATCTTGACGAGCAACTTTTACGGCACATTCAAAGAGGCCCAACCCGACACCCGGGTCAAGAACGTGATCGTCAGTCACATTAAGGATTACATGCCGGGGACGGTCAAGATGTTGTTCCCGCTGTTGGCGCTGATCAAATCGGACTTGAAGGCTCACAATATCAAGCTGCGCGATGGCGACACGTGGCTGGTAGATCTGCTCGACCGCTACCCGGCCTCTCAGCGGCCCAAGGTGGACATTACGCCGGAGGATGTGGCCATGCTTACCTACACCGGCGGCACCACCGGTGTTCCCAAAGGGGCGGTCAATACCCACAAGGCGCTGGTAGCCAATATCGTAGTGATCAAGGCCTGGATGCCCGATATCCAGATGGGAAAGGAAATCGTGCTGATGGCGATCCCGCTCTTTCACGTGTACGGGATGGTGGCCGGTATGTCCCTTGGGATGGCCGCGGCCGCCTCGTTGGTGTTGGTCGTCAACCCGCGCGATGTCGATGACTTGTTGGACAATATTGCCAAGCACCGGCCGACCCTCTACCCCGGTGTACCAGCTTTGTACAATTTGATCAACGTGAATCCACGCGTCAAATCGGGCGAAGTGGATGTGACCAGCATCCGCGCCTGCATCAGCGGGTCGGCGCCCTTGATGAGGGAGACCCAGGAGACGTTCGAACGGCTCACGGGGGGCAGTTTGCGCGAGGGGTTCGGCATGAGCGAAGCGCCAACGGCCTCGATGTGTAACCCCATGGTGGGCGGGAACCGCACCGGCTCGATAGGGATTCCATTCCCGGATGTAGAGTGCCGGATCGTGAGCCTGGAGGATGGCGTCACCGACCTGCCGGCCGGGGATGAGGGCGAACTGGTGATCCGAGCACCCAATCTGATGAAAGGGTACTGGCAGATGCCCACGGAAACAGCCAATGCGCTGCGGGATGGCTGGCTCTTTAGCGGCGATATTGCTCGCATGGATGAGGATGGCTTTTTCTACATTGTCGATCGCAAGAAAGAGCTGATCAAGCCGAGCGGGTTCCAGGTCTGGCCGCGAGAAGTCGAAGAGGTGCTGACTCAACACCCCAAGATCCTTGAGGCGGGGGTGGCCGGCATCCCAGATGAGAAGCGGGGCGAGACGGTCAAAGCCTGGGTGGTGCTGCACGAAGGTGAAACAGCCACTGCGGATGAGATTCGCGAGTTCTGCCGGGAGCAGTTGGCGCCGTTCAAGGTTCCTACTCAGGTCGAGTTCCGTGACGAGTTGCCCAAAACCACAGTGGGCAAGATCTTGCGCCGTGAACTCCAGCGCCAGGAACAGGAAAAGCTGGGCAAGGCCTGAACGACCTGGGCAGGGATGCGAGTCAGAGACAACCGCCGGGTACCTTGGGTGAGAGGCGGCGGGTAGACGCGCCGCCTGTTCTCGGCCTGCAATCCCGGCACTACCCGAAATCCGACACCGCGCGGGTGCGAGAGACATGACGGATGTCAAGAGAATCCTCATCGTTGAGGACGATTTTGAGGTAGCACTCTTTCTGCGGGCCGCGCTAGAGGTCACCGGGTCGGGCTGTGAGGTGCTCACTGTTCCTTCCGGGGAGGAGGGGATGTTGGTGGTGCGTGGCTCGGGGGCTGATCTGGTCATCACCGATCTCAATCTGCCCGGCATCGATGGCCTGGAATTCATCGATCAGGTTCACCGTTCCGCGCCCGACACCCCGGTCGTGGCCATCACCGGAGAGCTATCGCCCAAGCTACACGAGCAGGTAAGATCGCTGGAACTGGAGGCCTTTTTTCTGAAGCCGATACCGGTAGACGATCTCACCGCCACAGTTCTTCACATACTCGAAGAGGAACTTCCGGAGGAGTTTCCAGCGGCAGGCGAGTCCCATTCGATCAGCCCGGAGATCTTTCGTCGCCTGAGGAGCTTGCGCATTGACACCGGTGCGCACTATGCCACGTTGGTGGACACTGAGGGCGCTTGCGTGGCGGCCGATGGCCAGCCGGGCGAGTTGGATGCGGCCGAGATCGCTTCCCTGCTAGCCATAGAGTTGCGCAACTCTCTCGAATTGGCCCGCGCGCTCAAAGCATCGGAGCCATCCACCATCAACTACCAGGCCGGTGCGGCGCACGACATCTATTCCGCCAGCGTGGGGACCGACCACATCATGGCGCTCGTGTTTGACGCCGAACGGGGCAGCAGCCGGATTGGCGCGGTCTGGATGTACGCGCGCCGGGCGGTCAAGGAGCTGCTTGAATTGCTTCGTACGCCGGCCGTTCCCCCGGAAACAGAGCCCGAGCCAGTAGAGCCTCCGCCACGACCCCCTGCTCCCCCTCCTCCAGAGACCGGGTTCGCGCTTCCGACTGAGGAAGTTGAGGCGTTTTGGGAGAGAGCGTTGAGCGAAGAGGCGCTGCGGGGCTCGGTGGGTCTGGGGGGCATCAGTTTGGAAGATGCGCGGGCTCAGGGATTGATCCCCTCCGATTTCGACCTGTCACGCTAACGCCGCGCATCCGTCTTTTCGTCTGGCGGCAGTCGCCATTCGGAAGCGGCTCACCTGACGAGCCAATCTAGTAGTTCGGTCAGATGATGGATGATCATGCAATCCGCATCGGGAAAGATGGTCTGGGGATCGAGCAGCACCGGCGTGACGCCGGCCCGGCGGGCGCCCACAATGTCAGCATAGAAGTTGTCGCCCACGTAGGCGGTGCGTGACGGGTCGCAGTTCCCGCGTTCCATCGCCTCCCGCAATAGCCCTGGATCGGGCTTCCAGATACCTACCTGGCCGGCGGCAAGGGTAAAGGCGAACATCCCCTCCAGGCCCAACTCGGCCACCGCCTGGTCGAGCGGATTGCGCCGATTGGAGACGAGCCCCAACTTGAATCCGGCCGCCTTGAGCCCGACCAGGGTGTCAAAAGCGCCATCGTTCAGTTGGGACCGGGGGGCATAGTCGGCGAACTGTTCGGTGATCGCCCGGGCGCGAGCGTCGCTCGTTTCGGTCACACCAACCGCCTCTAGCAAGCGGGCAGAATAACGGGTCCACAGCGCCATCTCATCGCCGAGTGCCAGGTCTTCCAAGAGTGCGGGGCTCTGGGCAAAATACCAGTGGTTCCAGCGCGCGCCAGCCTGGGCGTTCGTCTCGTTCACCGCGATGCCCAGTCGGCGCGCGTATTCAAGGAACATCTCCATCCCACCGGGGATGCTGATCCTCAGGGTGCCATCAAGGTCAAACAGGACGGCATTGATCACCAAGTGGCTATCACCTCCCTCCAGGAATGAGGACGGATTGTAGCGCAAGTGGGAGAATCGGCCAACGCGCAGATCGTCAGGTGGGGAATGTGCTCTGTGCCGTCTCAGATAAGGGGCATTTGTCACTTTGCCAACTCGGTGGTTTGTGGAATAATCGGGGTAATGTATCCTGCCATGGTCACAGTCCGGTCCGGCCGGAGAGAGGGTGTTAGCAGATGAAAAAGCGATCTCTCGATCCCAGAGTGGTGGCGGTCACGGCCATTATGACGGCAATGGTCTTTGTGCTTACCTGGATTGTGCAGATCCCGACGCCAGCGAAGGGATACGTGCACCTGGGAGACGCGGCCGTGTTCTTTGCCGCCCTGGCTCTCGGGCCCTGGGTGGGAGGAATTGCGGGCGGACTGGGCACCGGGCTGGCCGACATTGCGGGCGGATGGGCCCAGTGGGCGGTGTTCTCGTTCGTGATTCATGGGTTCCAGGGATGGCTGGTTGGCGTGATGGTGGGAAGGCAGGCCGGGTGGCCCCGGATAGTCCTGGCGGTTGGCGCGGGAGGCGCAGTAGTGGTGGTGGGCTATTTCATCGCTGGCGTGATCCTGGTGGGCATGGGCGCAGCCGTCGCTGAGGTACCTGCCAACATCGTGCAGGCTCTCAGCGGTGGGCTGGTGGGAGTTCCTCTATTCCTGGCCGTTCGCCGCGCGTACCCACCGCTGATCCAGCGCCGATGAGCGAGGTCCCGGCCGTTTGCGCCCGGGGCGTCGCGTTCACCTATCCTGGGGTTGCTGATTCCATCCCGGCGGCCGCGGTCTTGACCGACCTCTCGCTGGAGGTGGCGCCGGGCGAGTGCCTGGGACTGATGGGGGCAAACGGGGTGGGCAAGACCACCCTGTGCCGACTGGTAACGGCGCTGGCGCCGCGTTTGACAGGCGGGGAGCTGGGGGGCCGTCTCACCATTCTTGGACTCGATGCGACGCGGATCGAGCCGGGGTCCCTGGCAGGCCGGGTGGGGATCGCGTTCCAGGAGGTGGAGCACCAACTGTTCAACTCTACGGTGGAGGCCGAGTTGGCGTGGGGGTTGGAGGCGCTGGGTCTGCCGCCGCTTGAGATCGCCCGACGGATAGGGTGGGCACTGGAGGTGGTTGGGCTGGAGGTGGCTCTCTCGCGCCCGCCCGCATCCCTATCCGGCGGGGAACAGCGGAGGCTGGCGCTGGCGGTGGCGTTGTCGACGCAGCCGGGTCTGCTGGTGCTGGACGAGCCACTGAGCGGGCTGGACCCGGCCGGCGTGCGGGAGGTATTGGCTGCTCTGGGCGCGCTGAGGCGCGAGACGGCCGCGGCCATTCTTATGACGGAGAGCAACCCGGAAGGGGTGCTGGCGCTCGCCGACCGGATGGCGGTCCTGGCGGGCGGCCGAGTGGCGTTGGAGGGGACGCCGCGGGAGGTGTTC
>WSZX01000488.1 GCA_013139935.1 Ardenticatenales bacterium | reverse complement strand
GCCGTGTGCGCATGGCAGCGCGGCCGGGGAGACTGCGGGACCGGGTGAGCGACAAGGGCGGGTTGAGACGCTACTGGTGAGAGGGAATCATCGGCCGGGAGAGCACCTGCGGCGGCACGGCCGGCTCTGGAAGCGATGGTTGGGCCCGTCATTCTGCCCAGGTCATGGCGTGGGGGACCCGGCAATGGCAGGCTGGGCTGTGGGGCAGTTTAGACGTTTCAACGGTGATTGACCTCATGCCGGTGACGCTGACGATGGCCCAAGTTACTCCTCGCGATCCGGCCGCCCGGACCCAATGATTCGGCGCATGAATAGCGCCACGAGGGCAATGCCGATCACCGCTGCAGTCGTGAGCAGCGTCCCAAAACGCGCCCACTGCTGAATCTGGTATTCCACCGTGATCTCGTAGGAACCTGTGCGGTCCAGGAAAAAGCCGTTAATGACACCATACAGGGGCACGCTGGACGCCTGCAGGCCCGGACCCGACGCTACCCAGAGCGGATCGTAGGTTTCGGCGAGCGCCAGAACAAATGGGCGTTCTGCTCGAACCAGCACCCGGTAGCGCGTTGGGTCAATGCGCTGGTAGCTGATCTCCGCAGGCGCGTCTTGATGACGAAAGAGTTCGTCTGGGCCCACAGCCGGTGTGTTGGTGGTCAGCACCAACGCGTCCACGACCGCGGCGCCGCCCGCCCGCAACCCTATGGCGAGAGGCCCGCTCTCCAGGCGAAATGGGCCAGCCTCCAGCCATTCCAGATCGGCACCGGCCTCCTCTGCTTCCAGAACCAGCTCGATCGAGCCCAAGGTGACCGTGAGAGGGGCAGCGGCTGCCGGAATAGATCCGCGCACTGCCAAATGGTAATGACCCGGCACGAGGAGATCCAGGGTTGTGCTGATGGCGACCCCGGGGGCGAGCACGGCGGCTCTGCCGGCGCTGAGGGCGGCCGTTTCGCGCGACGGCTGAGCCTGCCCTACATCAAAATCCTTTTCGATTTCCAGCAGGTAGATGTTCGGTATCTCGGCCCCCAGCTCGCGGCTGCGGTCCATCAGTTCCATCATGTCGTCCTGGGAGGCGAGGGCAAGGGCGTTCACCGCCGTGAACCCATTCCAGTTCTGCAGGACAATCTCGTGGGCGCCGGCCGCCAGGTCGAACGAGCCAGCTTGTCGCCAGACGAAGCCGGTCACATGGTTCCGTCCGGCAAGAACGATCTCCGGTCCCCCGTCGAGAGAGACGGTCAGCTCACCGGCGCGCGGGTGGCGCAGGTAGCGCACCCATAACTGGTAGTGGTCGCTTTCATCCACCGATGCCGTTATTTGCAGAATCGGCGGCGATGCCTCCCCGGGAAGGTGGGCCAGCCGTTGAGCTGCGCTGGTTTGTGCAACCATTGCCTGGCCGTAATCAAAACCCCAGTGGTAAACACCATGCTCCCGCAGAACCGATTGCCAATCGAACTGAAATATGTCGTACCGCGACCAGGCCTCGGTCACAGACCCATGGTTGGTTTCGCCGGCGGGGGAGAGAAAACGCTGCGCCGGTAGCATGCCAAAGGCCAGGTGGCTGGGCGCGTCGAGCCCCAGAATCAAACCATCCGCGTTGAGCGAAAACCCTTCGGTGGTCCCGCCGGTAACAAAGATGATGGCGTTTTCCGAAGGCTGGAAACCCTCCAGGGCGCTGAGCGTCGTTAGCTGCGTCAGGTCCCCCGTGGATAGCCAGGCACGCTGTGGCGCGTACACGGGAGGAGCGACCCTCTCTGTCTCATAAATGGAGATAGCGCCTTCCTGCCAAGCCAGTCGCATGTCCCGCTGCTTTTCAAACAGCGCGGGCAGCTCTTTCTCTCCACCCTCGATCAGCACCGCGACCGGCTCTACTCCTTCATGGATGTGGCTGCTTACGATATCGTCATGGAAGGCCACGTAGGAGGTGTTGAGCGCGGAAAGAAGCTTGCCAAAGCTGGCAATTCGATCCTCGGCCAACGCGTCGTAAGCATAGGAATAGTAAAGCACCGGGTGGCGGTTCCATCCCGTGGCGATAGAGGGTTGTGATGAGAGCGAGGTATAGAGATCGCCGCTGGGTCGCCTGTTCCAGTCCAATTCGCGGCCGTTGGTGACCGGCATCCAGTTGACCTTGAAATCTCCTTCCTGCTCGGCCAACCATTGGTTGGCTGCCAGGAGAGAGTCAGGCAGGAGAACCGGAACGAGCGCGCCGTTCATGTTGCCGGTGAACGACGGCCAGGCGAAAAGCGGAAATGCCACCAGATATCCAAGCACCGCCAAGAGTGCAGTTACCGACCGCCGGTCCGTCCATGGTGGCCAGCCCGACCGCCACCGGACGCGATTCAGCAGTTCTGCCAAGGCCACGGCAACGAGCCCGCTGCAGCCCAGACTGAGAAAGACATTCCACTTGGAGGAAACCCGGAATAGCCAGCGAAAGGCAGACGGCGTTAGGTCTCCAAACACAAGGAACGTGTAGAGCTCGCCCAGTGGTGGAGCCACCCCTTTGGTGAGCAAAAGGCCACCAAAGACAAACACGGCCAGGACCCACACTCGCCAGGAGCGCCGCCACCAGACCAGCGCTGCTGCTGCCATGACAGGGATCGCCCAACTTGCCAGGGTCCAAATCAAGCCCAGAGGCTGCGCGGGCGGCTCAAAGCGAACATAGGGCCATGCATCAAACACACCCAGCAGCCGGATTGCCTTGTGGAGGGGTGTGTAGCTGAGGTACTCGACTGCCTCATACGTCATGGGGGCATAGGAGCCCACGAACCGCTCACCGCTGGCTCGAACAAAGGGAATCAGCCAGTAGGCGCTCAATAGGAGGTATGCCACGATTATGGCGGCCGTTGATGCCAGGTCCGGGACCAGGTTGGTTTTGTGGTGATGTCTCCAATTCCAGACAAACCACACTACCAGTGTGACAGCCAGCAGCAGCGCATGGAAGACGATCCAGTGGGCTTTGATTGCCGAAAGCCACCACAATACGGCAACGGCGAGAATCGCGGGCGCGCGGCGGCGCTGTCCCGCCAGCATTTCCAGGTAGATCAGCAGGATGAGGGGGCTGAAGGCATATCCAACAAACAGGGAGAAATCGAAAAAGATGTTGGCGGCGGCCGGATTGGCGACAAAGGTCAGTGCTCCGATCATACTTGCCAGATGTCGCGCACGGGAGGACAGTGAGCTGCCGCTCAAGCTGCGAAGGAGACGATAGGCAGCTACGTAGAAAGCAAGATACGCGATCGAAAAAGCGCCAACGTATACCGCCTTTTCAAAGATGTCGGTTCCGAGGGACCGCAGCGGAAGAAAGATCCCGGTGAACGTTACAAACTTGTAATTCTCCAGTGCCAGGAACGAACCGAAAGGATGCCACAGGTGAGGGAATAGAGCTGCCCTGGATATAGGTCGCGGTAGATAATGCTGCCCGGCGTGAAGATCATGCTGCGGAGCACCACCCACAGGGTGAAAAGGACACCGATCAGCGGCGGCAGGGCATCCTTCAGGAGGTGACGCCTATCGCGCAGCCATCCTCTCACTGGCCGTCGTCCAAATCGGCCGGTGTCCAGGGG
>WSZX01000005.1 GCA_013139935.1 Ardenticatenales bacterium | reverse complement strand
CTGACCTGGCATCCAGATCGAGGGTGAGCACATGGCGTCCCCAATCCTCCAAGGGGTTTGGACCCGAGCGATCAATAGATGGCAGGTTCCTGGTAATGAGGAGCAGCGGAATGACGGCAAACACGATTGCAGCAACTGAACCTGCCGGCCGCTGATCGACTAGCCATTTCTTCATCAATCGCTTGACAATCCAGATTACCGTCATGGCGCCACAGCCCATCCATACTGCCATCACCAGGTGGGCAGGGATCAGAAAGACAGAGATGTCCGGTACGTAATAGCATATGGCGTAAAAGGCGTAACCCGCCCAGATAGTAATGGTTATGAGGGCTGTGCGCCACTGGCGTTGGGTCAGCCAGAGCAGCCCCCCGAAAGCCAGCGCGGCGCCGGCCCAACCCCACTGATCCAATACCATCCTCCCGACAATAGCATAGCGGGTCGGATCCGCTAGCCAGGCGTCGAGGTGTAGGGCACCCTTGAAGCGGCCGCCGACTACCCAGTCAATAAACTCTCGCAGCGGCATCAGGGCTCCCTCGTGGAGGGCCGGCCAACGGAGCGGCAGGTAGAGGTAGAGTGAAAGCCCGGCGAGGAAGAGGATGGCGGTCCGGCGAACCGGCAGTTGCTGCCAATACAGCCGCGGCCGCACGAGGAGCAGTGCCAGCACGACCGGCGGAAGCAGAATCACGGTGGTCAGATGGCTGGTCAGACCAAGGCCCAGGGCAAGGCCCAGAGCGGGCAGTAGAGAATCACGAGCGCAGTGCGCACAGCCGACCAGTCTGACGAGCGACCAGAGAACAAAGGCCACCAACAGGCTGTTGAGAGTATAGACCTCAGCCTCTACCGCCTGGCTCCACAAAGTTGGCGAAAAAGCAAAAGATAGCCCTCCCAGGATGGGCAACCACAGGGGAGCGTCTGCGATCAACTGGCGTAGCGTGGCGTACACCAGCAGCGTTGCTCCAACCGCACACACGGCCGATAATAGATTGACCCGAAAGGCAATGGTGCCTACAGGCAGCAGCGTGAAGAGCTTGCCCAACAGCACAAAGAGGGGATAGCCGGGGGGGTGTGCAATCCCCAGGTTGTTAGCCACCACCTGGAATTCGAAAGTGTCTGCCCGGCCGACTGTTTGCCCCATGGTGCGCGCGTATATCCCCATAGTGATCGCGGCCGCGAGGAGCAGCCCGGTGCATTTTCCCAGTGTTCTGGCCGCTATGCTGTGGCTGCGGTGGATCAGCGCCAGCACCGCGGTCAAAAGTGCGCTCCCCAATAGCCACGCAGAAGCCTGGGCCAGGTCCACCCGATGTTGAAACAGGTAGATCAGGGGTAGAAACAGAGGGAGAAAGATGTGCGCTCCACCGGCTGGATCCTCTCGCCGAACACCAACCAGCCAACGCCACGCAATCAACACCAACAGGGTGACTGCCGCCGTCACGGACAGGGTTCCTGGCCAACCGGTCAGCCAGCGGCAAGAGAGATAAAAGGTCTCAGCTAACGTCCGGCTGAGTCCAAACCCAAAAGTGGCTGCGGCGGCCGCCACCAGCAAAGCTGGCGCGCCGGTGGTGCGAAGCGGGGCAGATTGGCTACCCAACCCTCAGTCCCCCCCTGGCGAACCAAGGGGCGCATACCTGCCCACCTGGAAATAGGCTTCCAGGAAGTGGCGCGCGATGGGCACAGCTACGGCCGAGCCCTCGCCTCCGTTATAGACAAAGGCAACGACGGCGATTTCTGGGTTCTCGTAGGGGGCATAGGCGGCAAACCAGGCGTGGGTAGGCAGAGGCCACCCCTCCCGGCACCAGCCGTGCCGAATAGCCAGATCGTCGCAGAATTCGGCCGTGCCGGTCTTGCCCGCGACGTGAATGCCATATTCGTCCAACGAGGCGTCCTTGGCAGTCCCCTCAGTCACGGCCTGGCGCATTCCCTCCTGGACCAGCGCGATGTTCTGTGGCGAGACATCCAGCCAGCGGATAACCTCCGGCTCAAAGATCAGATCCATCTCCTCCTTGGTTTGTGGGGGTGGCAGGGGGCTCCCGTCCTCGTCAGTGACCACTGAGATATCGAACCCGCTCTCCGTGCCTTGTACGCGGACAATGTTGCCGGCCGAATCGGTATAGTGATGCACAATAGTGGGGCGGTACAGCGCACCACCGCTGGCAGCGACCGCTGCCATGTTCAGGACCTGAAGCGGCGTAGCAGTCACAAAGCCCTGCCCCGTCGCCATGTTGTAGGTATCGCCAGTAGACCAGCTTTCGCCATAAGTGAGACGCTTCCAACTCGCCGTTGGCACGTGACCACTGGCTTCTCCATAGAGTTCAATCCCGGTCGAGGAGCCAAAGCCAAACTGCTCGGCATACCGGGCCAAACGGTCCTCACCCAGCCCCACCAAGTCCTGATCGGGGAAACCACCGCCAATCTTGTAGAAAAAGATATTGCACGATTGTGCCAGACCGCCCAGGATAGTGAGCGGGCCATGACCTTCTCTGTACCAACAGTAGAATGGCTGGGCCTGCCCCGGGTCGTTGGGAGCATACTTGTTCTTCAGGTAAACGATTCCCTCGCCGACAATGATAGTGTTCTTGGTGATAACGCCCTCTTCCAGGGCCCCCGCTGCGGTGACAAGCTTGAAGGTAGAACCGGGAGGATACTGTCCCGAAATCGCATGGTTGATCAAAGGGTGGTAGATGTTCTCTATCAGTGATTGATAGTAATCCAGGTCGATCCGAGTGGCGAACCGATTGTTGTCATAGGTAGGGATGCTTGCCATCGCCAGGATTTCTCCACTGCGAGGGTTCATTGCCACCACAACCCCCTGCTCCAGTTTGATGTCCCAGTCCCGCTCGATCGCAGCCAGCGTACTCGTTAACGCCCGCGTGGCGGCGCTCTGGAGCTGGGTGTCGATGGTGAGGTGGACATTCAGGCCAGGGATCGGCTCCAGTGGCTGGCCGACGATACGCAGTGGTTTGCCTGCCACGTCCACCTCGATCCTTCTTTCGCCTTTTGTGCCGCTCAGTTCTGCCTCCATCACGGCTTCGATGCCAGAGTATCCGACCCGATCGGTCTTTGAATAACCGGCATCCAGGTACCGTTCGTTGGGTAGCGGCCCCATATACCCTATCAGGTGGCTGGTTAGAGGGCCGGTAGGGTATTCGCGCACGGGGGCGATCTGGATCTCCACTCCCGGGAGCCAGGGGCGGAGTTCCTCGATCATCTGGGCTGTCTCTCGATCGATCAGCGCCTTGATGAGGGCTGGCTGATACGGCTCAAAGGTGCTGGCATCCTCGACGATCTCGCTGATGCCCTGGTTTTCAACTGCTACCAGGAATGACGGAGACGGCTCGCTCATATCGTGAATGCCATCCGATTGGTAAAGCAGTTTGCTGCGGGGCGACGGCTCCATGGTGATGGTGGTTGTCACCGGTACCCCAACCAGTTCTGATAGCCGGGTGTAGACATCCCAGGCCTCGTCTTCGTCGTCTGGTACGTAAGCGGGAATGATGACGACGTTGTAGCTCGGCACGTTGCGCACCAGCGGAACTGCATTCCGGCCGTAGACAATGCCTCGCGGCGCGCCAGTGCGAATAGTGCGAAAGCGGTTCGAATCGGCCAACGTCCTGTATTCTGTCCCCTGTACAGTCTGCAGATAGGCGATACGCAGCCCAAAGATGGCAAAAGTGGCAATGATCACGAGATGGAACGACAGGAGCCGGGCGGATCCCCGCCTCGGAGGAGACAGCAACGTGTCGGTGGATTCCAGCATCTCGCCAAGTGGTTCGATCATTCCGTGTCCTGTGATTCGCTAACGGCCGAGCCGAATGAGTGATCCATGGACCAGGCGCGTCAGCCACGAAACGCTCAAGTAGACCACGGGCATCAAGGCCAGGTGCACAGCGGTTGATGGGAGAGCCACCTCTACGATCCCCGTACGCCAGCTCACCGGTAGCCCGACAGCCTTGAACAGCGCAAGATGGATTATCTGATAGAGTCCGATGGCGAGCAATGAGATGAGTGCCAGCAACAGGATATTGCGCCGAAAGACGCGGGCCCGAGCTATCCCTACTATCAGGGCCGCCACCATGAGCGGCGGTGGTGAGATGCCAAGCGGGGCGCCGCTGGCCAGATCGATGGCCAATCCACCAATCATGGCCCATACCATCCCCTCATTCGGGCCGCGTTGGAAGCTCCAGGCCATTACTGTCAGCAGTGTCAAGTTCGGAACGACCGTCGGGATAGGAATGCGGGGGAGAACGGAGGATTGGACAAAAGCCAACGATAGCAAAAGGGGAATGGCAACATGGAGGCTCATGGCGCATTAGTCTCCTGAATAGACGCGCTCACCGGCCATGGGATGTTAGGGACTGTCATCCTCCGTGGTCAGATCTGCTGGCTCAAAGCCTGTGATGACCAAGACGATCTCCAGCCGGTCAAAGTCGACAGCGGGGCGCACCCGGGCCTCTTGGAACAACTGCGAGGCAGATTGCTCAACCCGGACTATTCGGCCGATCACCAGATCGGGAGGCAGATAACCTCCCAGCCCGGAGGTCATTACCAGTTCATTCTCGCTGACTGGGACGTCTTGCTTGATCCACTTGATGGTCAGATCTGTGGTGAGTTGACCCTGAACCGTGCCGTCGGCGCGCGAGGCTCCCAGCCGAGCGCTGATCGAACTGTCGGCGTCGGTGAGCAGTTGAACCTGGGCCGAATGGGGAGATACGGCAATGACGCGTCCAACCAATCCACGTTCTGTCTCCACAGGCATTCCGGGCTCGATACCGTCCAGATCGCCCTTGCTGATCTTCAACCTACGCACAAAGTTGCTCGTGTCCCAGCCGATGACATCGACTGCTACTCGATGGTACTCGGGGGTCTGCCTGGCATAGTCCAGCAACGAGGATAGCCAGGAATGCTCGGCATATATCTCGGTCAACTCTTCGTTTTGCCGTTCCAACTTGGCTATCTGCATTCGGAGTCGTTCGTTCTCTGCTTGCAGGCCGGCAACATCACCTGGGATGGAGAGGGTAGATTCGACGCCGCCGATCCGATCCGAAATCCAACTCTGGGCGGCGGAGAAGGGAATCTGGAGATAGCCGACTGCAGTAGACAGATGGCCGGTGGTGTGCAGGACCAGCAAGACGAGGCAGATGGCAACAAAGATGAGAAACAGCCGCCAGCGAATCCTTTCGGATGTATAGCTGGCCATGTTCATGGAAAGATCCCCTCAGTTGATCGGCGGGACTCGAGGAGTGGAGTTAATGATGGGTGCTGCCGCGCTGTAGTCCTACTAGAACACTGTGTAGCGATTGGTAGTCCTCTAATATCCTGGCGGCGCCGCGCGCGACACAGGTCATCG
>WSZX01000457.1 GCA_013139935.1 Ardenticatenales bacterium | reverse complement strand
GTTCAGCCAAGAGCGCATCTATGGCCGCCTGATCGCTCTGCACCACGTATGGGGTTGCGCCCAAGGCCGACACCACGGCCGCTTGCGCCACTGGATCTTCGGGGTCCACCATTGCAACCGTCAGGCGGCCGCCATCTTCGGCGACCGGCAGGGCGTGATAGCGAAAGGCAAGGTCGCGCGGCAAGCGCCGGGCCAGCCTCGGGGCTGCGGTCAGGTCATCAAGCGCCAGATAGGGGGTCAAGCGGGTGTCTGGGCGCCGCACGGTCATCACCTCCATCAACCCACCGCTCAGTTACCAGGCTGGGCTTCGGACATAAGTTCGGACACAAACTGTTCTTGCGACCCTGTCAAGGGATCGGGGGGTGTGTGCAGGGCGCGAAGCGCCCTGCACACACCCCCCGCTTGCCTGTTTTGGGCGGCCAGCAGGCGGAAAATGACGATTGTCCGAACCCCTGTCTGAGCATCAGACCAGGTACTTGATTTTGAACGGTGAATCAAGCACACAATGGCGATATGAGTGCGAATCCGTTATTGAGCCACTAGGTACCAGTATATTTGGAGGGGATGACATGCATCGTGATAAGGATGTGACAAAGCTGTGACAAATGACGAGGGGCGAGCGGCCAATGACAGTGCGCGCCGTTGGCTGCTATGCGATGGCAAGGGGTTCAGGAGAACCGCAGGGCACTGCAGGGAGGGCTCAGGCCGCGGCAGGGGGAACGGTAAGGCCGTAGCCCAGGCCGGGTACGGTCTCGATATAGGGGGGATCGCCAGCACCTTCGGCACGGGCCTGGGCGAGCTTGCTTCGCAGGCGGTGCACCAACTGCCGGAGCATGTCACGGTCACCTCCCTGGGGTCCCCAAACGTGGTTGAGGATAGCTTCCGAGGTCAGGACGTGCCCCGAGTTGAGCATCAGGTAGTCAAGGAGTTGGCATTCGAGTGGGGTAAGCGAGATGGTTTCCCCGCCGCGGAGGTGCATTTCTCGCCGACTTGGGTCGAGGGTGAGCTCGCCGGCCTGGCGGATAATGGGAGCCAGCTTCTTTCCCGCCCGGCGCAGCACCGCCTGGACCCTGGCCACTAGCTGGCGCGGACTGAAAGGTTTGGTGATATAGTCGTCCGCGCCCAGTTCCAGCCCGTGGATGATGTCATCTTCTTCGTCTCGCACGGTGAGCAGCACGATGGGTGTATCGGCTTGTGACCGGATGCGCCGGCAGACGGCAAAGCCGTCGAGCTTGGGCAAGTTGACGTCCAGCACGATGAGATCCGGCTGTTCCTGGGACCAACACCTCAAGGCTGCTTCACCATCGTAGGCTTGGATCACCTGGAACCCCTCGCGGCGGAGGGTAAAGGCGAGCACATCGGCCAGCACCCGATCATCATCTACGACCAACGCTTTCATCATTCCTCAGTTGAACAACTGGCACTTGATAAGAAATAACTTCCCGGTTTGAACGGTGAATCAAGTGCACTCCGCGGCCACAAGAACACCAAGTCGTTCTTGAACAAGTACTAGGACCCGGTCGGCAGCGTGAACCAAAAGACGGCCCCGCCACCCGGCCGGTCCTCAATCCCGACCTCGCCCCCGTGGGCCTGAATGACTGCCTTGACGACGGATAGGCCCAGCCCGGCTCCATTCAGTGCATTGTCGCTGGCTGTATCAGGGTGAACGAAACGGCGAAAGAGGTCGGCCCGCTGCCGTTGTGGGATTCCGGCACCTTGATCCGCCACCGTGACGCGCACCCAGCCTTTGTCCACGGTGGCGCCGATGGCGATCTCCGAGTCGTCGGGTCCGTACTTGTTGGCGTTGGAAAGCAGGTTGACCAGAACCTGCACCGTGCGCCGCGGGGCTGCCCGCACTACCGGGATAGCCGCTGGCAACTCGACCACGAGGTGCTGACCGCGCTTGTCCAGAAGCGGCTGCATCATGCGGATTGCCTCGGCGATAATCTCGCCCAGATTTGATGGGCGAGGGGAGACCTGGAAGCGGCCAGCTTCTATGCTGGCGCTTTCCAGCAGATTGTCCACCAACGTCTGCAAGCTCAGAACGCCCAGACGGAGCGCGGTTAGCAGTTCCTGGAGCTCGGCGGCGCTGAGATCAGGCGCCTGGTCGAGCAATAGCTCCACGGAAGCGGCCACGGCAGAGAGGGGCGTGCGGAATTCGTGGGACACGTTGGCCAAAAAATAGGCCAGCAGGCGGTGAACGGATTCTTCCTCGCTGACATCGCGGAAGACCAGAGCGATGTCGGGGGTGTCACCAGCGGGCGGGTGCAGTTGGGTGCTGCTAACTGCCAGGACCGCCATCCGACCATCGCGCAGCTTGACCGGGATCTTGCGTCGTTGACCGAGAGCGGGGATGAGACGGCTAAAGGGCTCATCTGTTTCTGCTGGTTGGAACACCTTATCGCAGGCGCGGCCGATGACCTGATCGCGCGTCCAGCCAGTAATCCGCTCGGCTCCACGGCTGAAAAAGTTGATTCGGCCGTGGCGATCGAGGGTCACGATTCCCTCGACAATGGCTTCCAGCAGGTGGTCGGTCCAGTCCTTCTCGTGACGCAGTTCGGCCAGCGTGCTCTGCAAATCGACTCGAGCGCCTTCCAGGGCCTGGGCCACCAGTGCAACCTCGCGTACATTTGCCCGCACAACCAGAGGCCTGGTCAGGTCACCCTTGCTCAACAGGGTGGCGGCTTTGGCAAGGTGTTCCAAGGGCCTGCTAATCCGACGGGCAAGGAACACACTCAATAGGGAGGCCACAATGGCCACAGCCAGGATGCCGCCCAGAACGGTCCCGATCAATTGTCGCTGTGTGGCGATGATATCGGTCACGTCCAGAGCCACCTCAGCTTCCAGCCCCGGTTCGCTCAGGGGGATACGGGTAAAGTAAAAGGGCCGGCCGCCCAGGCTAAAGGCGCCCTGTGGCTCGCGGGAAGTAGCGTCCTGCAAGCGGCGATCGGCCAGGCTGGTCGCTACCACCTCCCCGAATGCGAATAGGCTGTGTTCCGGCCCGGTCTGGGCACTTAGATGCGAAGCAAAGTGGTCGTCCAGTAGCTTGCCTACAACCACTGTCCCCAGTGGTTCACCGGCCTGGCCGGTCACCGGGTGGGCCGCCAAAAGCCATACCTGGGGGGTGGGCTCGGCCACGACGGTGAAAGAGCCGGCCGGCATCTCGGCCGTGCATAGATGGTTGACTGTTGCCTCACCGACCTGGGCGACAGCCTGGCCGATTGGGCCACAAAGGAGAATCATGTCGAGCTCCGCACCGGTCTGGAGCGTGTGCAAATAGGTCAGTACACTGGCCTGATCTTCTCCCGCCATCAACCTCTGCAACGTCGGACGCTGGGCAGTCAGGATTGCCAGTCCCTGTGTCTTGCTCTGCTCGGCTGCGTAGAGCGCCTCAGTCGAGCGGCTTCCTTGTTCTAGCTGGACCCAAGCCTGACGTTCGAGTTGGTCGCGGACCAGCCAGAGCGCGGGGAAACCGGCGGCGGCCGCTGTCAGCAGCACCAGCGCGACCGACCCGAGGATCATCTGCGCTGGCAGGCTGTGCAGATCAAGTCTGAAGGGCTTGGCACTTGTTGAGGAATAACTTTCCGTTTTCAATGGTGATTCACGGGTAGAGCGGTCACAAAACCGCCAAGTTGTTATTGAACAAGTACTTTGGCACGAGCGTACTCGAGATTACCAGTCAATCTATGGGCACACGAAAAGATCATATCACAAGCCGGCAGTGCAAACAAACTGCCCTGAGGACAGTGTAGAAAAACAAGCGAGGCGCCGTCCCCTCTGCAGTTCCGCTGCTGCACAGGAAAGCTGGCAGGGGTGGCGAAGGGGGCGCTCTGCGCCCCCTTCGCCACCCCTGCCTCTCTCTCCCGTCGCCGCAGACCCTTTTTCAACACCCTCCCTGAGCGCGTAGAAAAACAGATTGGAGGCCGTCCCCTCCACATATCCGCGTCGTAGAGGGGTGTGATGCCCACCGGCTGGCCCTTTTCTGCACAGTCCGACGTACGCGAGCGGCGTTGCCACGGCTGGAATATTCCGTGGTTTTCCTGCCGTTGGACTGCACCACACCGGACGGGAAACACCTCTACCAGAGATGCTCCGTCAAACGCTTCCTCGATTGGCAGTTCGCCCCCCGAGCCGGCTCACTCAGTTTCCGACGCTATGATTCGTCGCTTTCATCTCCTGGCTCTGGGGTGGGAGTCGGAGGCAGCGTGAGGAAATCGTCGCGCGTTTTGTCCACCAGGTTATTGGCGCTGTACTCGGAAATGCGAACATGGTAGGGGGATTCCGATGATTTGATGACGTGGCTGCTGTCGTCCGGGTCGGCCGCCCCAATGTGCAGAGTGATTGTCTTTTCCTCAGTCTCGAGCGTGACAAGGGCCAGCGGCTGATCCAGCCCATAGGCGGTCTCTCTATCCTTTCCGAGGGGCTGGAGCATGGTCACCGAGGACGCCTGGCGGACCAGGGAATCCACCGCGGTTGTGTTGAGGGTCTCATCCTGAGCCAGCCCGACGAGGAGCCAGTTTCCTTCATCATCCTTTTCAAAAGTCCATTCACCGTTGGCATTGCGGAGGGTCAGGGATGCGATGTCTTCCTGAGGCACCTGCAAGTAGTTTGTGTCTATCCAACTAGTGGCGGTGGCGTTGGCATCCCACACAGATAGATCGTTCGTCAGGTACGTCTCATCCTGCCCCTCGAGGCGAATGTGGGTTGCCCCGTAGGTGGGTGAGGAACCCAGGTAGAGGACCCGGTTCTGCCCGTCGGCCGTTTCCAATTCAATCCGTCGCAGGTAATCATCACTCGCAACCTGGAGCCGCTTGTGGCTGCCCTCGGTCCGCGTAACCAGCCGGTCGGTTGTGAGAGTGATCAGCTTTTCCAGCATCTCAGGGACCTGGTCTTCCCGGCATGGGTAGTCGTCCGCCTCGGGCAGAACCCACTTGCCCGTGGTTCTCTGCAGATCGAGGTGGTTCCCATCCATGTCTTCAATGATCAGGGAGACAATGTCGCCGGCCTCAATCTCCCCCAACAACGGGCTGCTTTCCTCTCCAGATGCGGCCGGCCGGGGCCAAAAGATCACGGCGATGAGCACGACTTGGAGGGCCAGAACAACAGCCAGAATCCGGTTATGCTTTTTCATTCTTCTTCATCCTCTTGAGGGTCGGTCCCTATCTCTGTGGCCGTCTTGGGCGGAATGAGCTCCATGGGCTGTTCGTTCTTGCGCCGGGCACTCCACACTAGGCCTATGCCAATCAGAGACAGCAGGGCGATTGCATAGTTGAGCCCCTCCCAGAAGGATTGCTGGCTCTCGGCGGCGGGGCTCAGGACCCGTGTCGCGCTGCCGCGGGAACGTATGGAGAGCAGGTCCAGGTCCTCCACGCTCCAGTCCACGGCATTCTGTATGAATTGCAGGCTGTTCAAGTACCGATCTCGGGTCAGGTTGGACGAGATGTCAAAGACAACGTCATCCAAGAACTCGGCGCTGCCAATCACCACCAACCTGGCCGATTCCGGCGAGGTCCTGATCACCCCCGCGGCAGGTGTGGTGGCGCTGTCTGCCCCGAATTCATCCTCCGCAGCGACCGGAGATGGAATGTCCTCGAATGTGCTGTCAAACACGCCCTGGATCGATACTGCCAGGGTGTGTGACTCGGCTTCTCCTTCGCGGGCGAACCCCAGGTCCGGGTAGAGATCAAAGTTGGGCTGGATATCAACGTTGGATCGTAGCCAGGAGTCTTGGCTTGACTGAAGCAGAACGTTCACCTGCCGGTCCGTGTTCTTGACCTGGTCCACCGTCAATGGTGATGCCCAATTCAGCGTGAGTGCCGGCAGGTTGGCAACGATAGGGCTTTCGGAATCCATTCCATCCGGCCGGATATCCACAAAGAAAGGATAATCCAGCGCCTGGATCTCCTGCACCTGAAAGCCAGCCACCTGGCGGATCACCGGGACGGGGAACGGTTCATTCTGCGGGTCCATCACCAATTCTTGACCGACCTGAACCCCATATGCGTCCAGCATCTCCTGCAGGGTACCCTCGAGCGGAAGCAAGGCAAGCGAGCCAGTGAACTGATCAGGGGCGATAGCATAGTTTCCGGCGGCTACGATTATTGCGCCCCCTCGCATAAGGTATTGGTCAATGGCAAAACGCTCCCAATCACTCATAACTTGTGGCGCTACCACCACCAGGGCATCAATGTCGGGCGGGACCTCACCGGTGGTGAGATCCAGCAGACGCAATTCGTAATCCTGTCCCAATCGGTCGGTGACAGCGTTCCAACTGGAAAAGGGGGGCTGGGTCTGGCCAAACATGTCCTGCTGCGGCACTTCAGGCGGAGTCCACAGCCCCACTACCTTGAGAAAGCCGGTCGAAGCTCGTTTGAGGGCCGATTCGATTGTTGTCCGAACGTCGGCTTCGCTCAACGTGCCAGATGGGTAGAGGAACTGTGCCTGATCGCCGATTTGCAGGATCATGTGCAGATAGTAGGTCTGGTCGGAAAAGAGAGAGACGGCTATGGGCTGCAGGCCATACAGGTCATACAGGTCCTGACGGCTGACCGCGCTGCCCGGTGCGTCCGGATCGACGATCTCGTAGGTGAATTTGCCGTGCGAATCGGCCTGAATCTCGGCTGCGACCTTGACAATGGTCTCCGGCGCCTCAGCTAGCCACTCGGGCAATGAATCAGGGGTCACAAAGACGGTGAACCTGATCGGCTGAGAGGCGTCCATCGCTGCCAGCACAGCATCCACGCTCTGAAAGCCATAGACTACCTTTTTGATCGAACGAGTCAGGTCGTACTCCAGGTTGCGCAGGCGTACATCCACCTGCCCGTCGCGATGCTGTTCCACCTCGATCAGATCGCGAAAACTGAGCGCCACATGCTGGTCGCCGTATCGGATCAAGATGTCAAAGTAGGAATTGATGACCGAGGATTCGTACCGGCCGGCGATCTGGAACGGGGTTGGCCGGATGCCGTAGGTCTGGTTGGCCTCGGCCTCCTTTTCGGGTTCCGTAGCTGGATCGATAATCTCCAACTCGATTTTGCCCCGGGAAGCGATGCTGTACTCTCGCAGCAGGTCTTCGATTCGCGGGCCCAACGGCGCCAGTAGTGGGTGGGTCCTTTCGCTAAAGTATCCCCGAATCAACAACGGTTCTTGCAGATTATCGATCAGGTCGCGGGTAGGTTGAGACAAGGTGTACTCTCGTTGCGCCGTGAGGTCCAACCGCAGGCCTCGCACGGGAAAGAGCCAGACATTGAGCGCGATGAGGTTGAATCCAATGAGGGCAGTGGCCAGAACGATACCCCGGCGATGGCCCAGCGTACGCTCTCCCGTGCTCCACCGCTTGCTGTCCAGCGAGGCGACGTTGAGGGTCAGGAAGAGGGCGGTGAGCGAGAGGTAGTAGATCAGATCGCGCAGGTCTACCACGCCCCGCTCGATGCTCTCGAAGCGACTTCCGGCCCCAATGGCACGCAGAATCTCGGCCGGTGTGTCGCCCACAAAGTCCGTTATCCCGCTCGACCCAACCAGGTACAGTACGCCGCAAAGCAGCACGGTGGAGATGAGAGCAACGATCTGGTTATCCGTGCGGGATGAGACCGTGAGCCCGATAGCGGCATAGCCGGCTGCCAGCAAGACGGCCGCCAGATACCCTCCGATCACCGGTCCCCAGTCCAGGTTCCCCAAAATGGAGACGGAGATGGGCAGGAAGAGGGTCAGCGCCAACGCAACACAGACCAGCGCCATCACCGCCAGGAATTTCCCTACCACCAGTTGTACAAGGGATACGGGCAGCGTCAGGAGGACCTCCAGCGTTCCGGAGCGCTGCTCCTCGCTCCGCTGGCGCATCGTGAGCGCAGCGACCAGAAAGATCATCAGGACGGGCATCGAGCGAAAGAGCGGCCGTACATCGGCAATGCCCCGCGCAAAGAATGTGTCTATCCAAAAGAAGGCAAACAGCGAGGCCGCCAGGAATGCACCGAGGAAGATCAGCGCCATCGGCGAACCAAAGTAACCATTCAACTCTTTACGGGTGATGGAAAGCGCTTGTTTCATGATTGCACCTATGCCGCCGTGGCCAGTTCGTTGAAAACGGTTTCTAACGTCCGCACATCCCGCCGCAACTCACGCAGTGGCCATCCTTCCCGACGAGCCAGATCATATATCGCCGGGCAGAGATCTGATTCGCCAGCCTCGGGAGCGCCCTTGATGGTGGGTTGCAGACTGCCCCGCACCAGGTAGGTTGGATACGCGTCGACGGCGGGCGCAAGCTCTACTCCACTCACGCCAGCCAGAGAGTGCAGCGCCTCTTGGATTCCGGCCGGCTCGTTCTCCAGCACCAGAATCGCATCCGACGTGGCGGCGAGCTCTGACAGCCGCGCGTCAGCTTTGACCTGGCCGTTCATGAGGATGATGACCCGGTCACAGATCGCCTCCACCTCGGAGAGGATGTGGGTTGAGAAAAGGATCGTGCTGGTCTCAGCCAATCGCCGGATCAGGCGACGGATTTCCACAATCTGGGTAGGATCAAGCCCAATCGTCGGTTCGTCCAGAATGAGAATTCGGGGCCGATGGAGGATGGCCTGCGCCAGCCCTACTCGCTGCCGGAATCCCTTGCTGAGCTGACCGATGGAACGAGTCAGATGGTCATCCAACCCAGTGGCGTATATCGCATCCGAGAGGAACGCTGCCTGATCCTCCTCGGGGACCTGGCGCAAGTCTGCCATCATCGTGAGGTAGGCCTGAACCGATTGTTCCGGATAGAGGGGCGCCGTTTCCGGCAGATAGCCAATGTGTGCCTGGATCTCCTGGGTGTGGGTGAGCACATCCAGGCCATCTACCTCGGCCGTTCCCTCGTCCGCCTGCAGATATCCGGTAAGGACCTTCATGATGGTGGTTTTGCCGGCCCCGTTAGGACCGAGCAGCCCGACGATCTCACCGGGTTCAATGTGAAAGGAGACGCCCCGCAGTGCCTCGATGGGGCCATAGGATTTGGTTAGGTCAGAAACGCTTATCATCTTTGCACCTGCCTAGGTTGGTGTTTCAACCGCACAATCATATCAGGACTTGGCGTGAGTGGCGGGTCTATCCATATCCTGAAAGGATAAGAATTCTGTAAGAATGTGGTGACCTGGCTGTGCACCGCGAGTTGACCTGTCGCGCGAGCATTGGTATAAACTGGGGGTGACA